>DASPIF010000221.1:0-5013 GCA_035629255.1 Actinomycetota bacterium
GCGGTTCGCGTTCGTCGAGTCGGGATCCGTCGACGCGGCGGTCGCCGAGCTGACCCTCAGCTAGCGCTCGCCCGTAGCCCGGGCCGCACTCGTCGCTCGTCGCGTCGCGATGCGCGCTCGATCGCGACGGCGGGTCGAACACCCCGTCGCGGTGGAAAGCTCTGCGGGTGCTGACGAACGCCGAGCTCGGCGAGCTCCTCTGGAGCGCCGGCCGCGAGGAGACCGATCATCGCCGCCGCGCGCTCGAACGCGCCTCGCGCGCCTCGAGGTTCTGGGTCGAGGAGGCCGCAGATCTCCCGGAGGCCGGTCGCTCCCTGACCGAGCTCCGATCGGTCGGCCCGTGGGTCGCCGCCAGGATCCAGGCCTGGCTCGAGGACCCGCCGCCGATCCCCGAGCCCGACGAGACGCGCCGCGGCTTCCTCACGTCCGCCGAGGTCCGCCGCGCGCTCGACGCCGATCCGGCGTGGGAGGCGACGCCGTGCGCCGACCTCCAGATGCACACCACGGCGAGCGACGGCGGCCTGCCGCTCGAGGAGATGGTCGTCGCCGCGAGGGCGCTCGGACGCCCCTACGTCGCGGTCACCGATCACTCGGAGACGCTTGCGATCGCCCACGGCATGACGGCCGAGCAGCTCGCCGAGCAGGGTCGCCTCGTCGACGAGCTGAACGCCTCGTTCGAGATCGAGGGAGATCCGTTCCGGATCCTGCGGTCGATGGAGGTCGACCTGTTCGCCGACGGCTCGCTCGACATGGACGACGCCACGCTGGCGACGCTCGACCTCGTGCTCGGCGCGTTCCACTCGAAGCTCCGGTCGAAGGAGGACGAGACCGAGCGCTATCTGGCCGCGCTCCGCCAGCCCCGGCTGCACGTCCTCGCGCACCCGAAGGCGCGGATGTTCGGCCGGCGCGCCGGCCTGACGGCGGATTGGCGACGCGTGTTCGCCGAGGCCGCCGCGCTCGGTAAGGCGATCGAGCTCGACGCGACGGTGTGGCGTCAGGACCTCAACGTCGAGCTCGCGACGATCGCGCGAGAGGAGGGCGTCCAGTGGTTCTCGATCGGCAGCGACGCGCACACCGCGTTCGAGCTCGAGTTCCTCCCGTTCGGGATGGCGACCGCCGCGCTCGCCGGCATCCCCCGCGAACGGATCCTGAACTACCGATCGGTCGACTTCGTCCTCGCGTGGGCGCGCGGTCAAGCGTGAACGTCGGCCCTCGTGGCGATCACGCGTCTCACCGTCCTCGTCGTCGCCATCCGAGGCGGAGGGCTCCGCTCCCCGCGAGGAGCATCGCGAACGCCAGGACGGCGAGGGGGATCACCGAGGCCGTGCCGCCGTAACGCGCATCGGGCCAAGATCGCCCGTTCGGATCAGGCAACCGCCCCGGGACCTCCGACGCGCTTCTGGATCGCCGTCCCCGGTCGTTCCACACCTCGACGTATGGCACACGGCCCAGGTGGCGGCGGCGACCGCGCACGCGGCTGATCGAACGGTCAGCGATCACCGTCAAGGGCTTGGGAGCGTCTCTCCGAACGCCCGGACATCCACCTCGACCCCGTTCCCGTCGAGCGCGATGACGTCGCCGGCGGGGCCCGGATCGTCGAGCGACTCCGCGTCGGCGATCGCGCAGAAGAAGAAGCGCGCGTCGGGAAGGAGTTCCTGCGGAAGATCGACGATCGTCGCGGCGTGGCGCTCGTCGCCGGTCGTGATGATGACGTCAGCGACAGCGCCATCGACGACACCCGAAACGGTCGCCGGTGCGCCTGCCGATCGCCCGTAGATGACACCTCGGATAGGGCCCTCGAAGTCGTACAGGGGCACGTCACCGCCCGCTCCGCCCATCTCGAACCGCACGTGGTCCGTGCTCGCATCGTCGAGGTAGAGCCGCCAGTCGCCTCCGAGCGGGTCGGTTCCACTCGCGATGGTCCCGGCCGGGACGTCCGAACGCGCATCGACCTCGTCCGCTGGCGCCGCGCCCCACGACAGACCGATGACCTCGTCGCCGAAGGGGATCTCGCGTCGATCGGAGCCATCTGGTCGGACGATCGCGATCGTCTCGTAGTCGTCCTGGAACGCGATCCACTCGCCATCGGGCGACCACGTCGCACCGGCGATCCACCGCTTGCGATCCGGGGTGATCGGCGTCGCCTCGCCTCCGGTCGACGGGATCGTCATCAACCGAGGCCACGCCATCCCGTCGGTCGCCTCCTCGTGGAACAGCGTGGGCGCACCCGCGAAGACGATCGTCGACCCATCTGGTGACCAGTCCGGGTCCCCGAGGTACGTGTACTCGTCGGTCAGCACGACGTCGGTACCGTCGTCGCGCCAAACGCGCAGCTCCTCCAGCGTCACGCTCGTCTGTCCCTTGCCGCTCGGAAGTTCGACGAACTTGCCCGATACGTACCTCGTGTACGCGATGGCGGTCCCGTCCGGGGACCACGCGGCATTCCAGTCGTAGGGTGCCTCGTCGCTCTCGGGCGACGTCGCTACGGTCGGATCGGTGATCGGATGCGCGTCGGATCCGTCGACGTTCACGACCCAGATCGCGCCATCGTTCTCGTTCGAGTAGGCGATGCGGGTGCCGTCGGGCGACCAGGATGGGCTCTCGCCCTGGGCGACGACCACGGGGTTCGCACCGTCGGCGTCTGCCACGACGATGGCGTAACCGTCCCTCGTCTCGCTGTCGTAGACGATCTTGGTCCCGTCGGGCGAGGGATCCGAGTCGTAGTCGCGGACCCCATCGGTGAGCTGGCGTGGCTCCCCCCCGTCGGGGTCGAGCGCGAAGATGTTCCACCCGCCGGTGCCGGATGCCGCGAACAGCAGGTCACCGTTCTCGGGATCCGAGGGGACCTCGTTCGTCGCCGACGGTGGTGGAGGGGTCGAACGATCGCGGAGGAGGACGAGCCCGCCCACGGCGAGGGCGATCGTCAGGACGCCGGCGACGACGATCGTGCCGATGCGCTGCGCCGTCGTCGTCTTCGGCAACGGCGTGGGCGGTCGCTGCTGCGCCCGCTCGATCAGGTCAGCGGATGGTGACAACCGGTCGAGACGTTCGAGCTGCGTCTTCCACCGTTCCGTCATGTCTCGACATCCTCCGTCCCGAGCAGCTCGCGGAGTCGTGCCCGTCCGCGATGGAGCTGCACCTTCACGGCGGCGACAGACGAACCGGTCAGCCGCGCGACCTCACCGACCGGGAGGTCAGCTTGATAGTGGAGGTACACGGCGGCGCGGGCTTTGGGCGAGAGCTGATGCATCGCGCGGACGAGATCACCCGTCGCGGGGTCGTCGACGTAGATGTCCTCGTTCGGCGCTTCGCGGATATCGCGACGGAGCTCGGCCGCCGCGATGCGGAATGCCGTTCGGTACAGCCACGGGTACGGCGAGCGAACTCGCCCGTTGCTCTCGATGGCGCGTGCGAACGCCTCACCGACGGCATCGTCGGCCACGTCGCGCCGCCCACCCGTGTACGCGAGGATCGCACGCCACAGCTGTGGCCCGATCTCGCTGTACAGCGCCGCGTAGTCCGTGCGCGGGCTGACCTCCGGAACGTCCACGCCGTAACCGAGCGCCACGAGAGCCGAAAGGTTACATCCGACCCGATCGCGAGCGCTCGCGGTTTCGATGTCATTGCTGCTTCAGATCGCATGCACGACCGACGAGGCGCGTGGCCCCCACCCCAGTACCGACGTCGCCGCGGCGAACGGAGTGGCCCTCGTCAGAGCTGAGTGGACCGGCGACCGGTTCTATCTCGAGGGATACCGTGCGTGCGCTGAGCTGCGGACCCCGACGCAGGAGGCCGTCACGACGCTCCGCCTGCACCCCGGTAGCGTCATCCAAGCTCCGGTCCCGGCCGGCGACTACGAGGTGCTCAGCTACGTCATGCCGAATGAGGCGGACGGGTCGATCGGGCACAGAAGGGCGGGTCAATGCCATTCAGCCGTCCGCATCATCAGCGGTGAGCCGTCGCACCTACCCATCGAGCTGTCGGCAGGCGAGCCGTGCCGCTTCGTCGCCGTGACGCCGGTGACAGCTTCTCCTCGTCTACGGGCTCGTGACGTCCCTGCTTCGAAACGACCCCGGAGGTGGCGAGCCTCGGGCTCGAGCGCCCTGATGTCGGCGGCCATCCAGTTCCCAACGCCGGATCGGCCACGAGGCTCCTTCGCCAACGACAACGGTTCGCGCCGTTCAATATCCTTCGGGGTCGTCGACCGATACTTCGACCCGCCGCCGCCCTCGTAGCTCAGTGGATAGAGCAACGGTTTCCTAAACCGTGTGTCGCAGGTTCGATTCCTGCCGGGGGCACGTGCCGAACCCCCATCGAGCGTCGTGGTCCGTCGCGTCGTAACCGCGAACGACGCGGCAGGCCGCTCGATCGTCGTCTCCGACGAGGTCCTCGAGCCCGTCGTCCTCGAGACGCAACCGGGTTCGGAGTTCCGCCTCGTCTGGGGCAGCGATCGGCCGATACACCTGCCGAGCGACGGAACGCCACCGGCCGCGAGCTGGATCCCGCCCACGGGAGGCTTCCGGTTCGGTCTGTCGGTGTTACCGCCGGACACGGGCACCGTCCCGGCCGACGACGCGGCGATGCGACAGCGGCTCGAGGAGGTCCGCGCGAAGCTCCCCGGCCTCGCGGAGGCGCTCGAGCTCGATCAGCCGGGGATGCACACGACGGACACGATCGACATCGTCTACGTCGTCGACGGCGAGGTCGAGTGCGAGCTCGACGACGGCGAACGCGTAAGGCTGCGCCCCGGCGACTGCCTCGTGCAGAACGGGACGCGACACGCGTGGCGCAACACCTCCGATGCGCCGTGCACGCTCGCGATCACGATGATCGGCGTGCCACGTGACGCGCCGACGTCGTCGTCTGCGGCCGGGACTCAGCCATGACCGGGCATTCCGTGGTGGTTGACGGGGCGGCCCCACGGGACTCATGTTGGCCGGCGAGCTGGCGCTGGCTGGTGTCGACGTCGCCATCGTCGAGCGACGACCCAGCCAGCACCTTCCCGGCTCGCGA
>DASPIF010000222.1:0-2009 GCA_035629255.1 Actinomycetota bacterium
GCGCGAGCCGCCGAGCCACGGGAACGGAGCCGCATTCGCAGATCGGGAACGCGAGCCCGGCCAACGCGGCGGCCGGCAGCTGCAGCGGGCGCGGCAAGCCGCCGAGCTTCTCGAGCGTCCCCACGGGGACGAACACCTCGACGGCGGCGGCCGCGAGCGCCCCCATCATCACGAACGGGATCGCCTGCACCAGAAGGGATCCGAAGATCACGAGATACGTACGGATCCACGCCACCTGCTGCGGATCGATCAGCCGCAGCGCGAACCCCCCCGTCAGGAGCGCGATGACGACGAGCACCGCCGTCCGGTTCGAGATCGGGCGTGGGCGGACGACGACGGCCATCAGCAATACCTCGCGAACGAGACGGCGAAGCCCTGGAACGTATCGACCATCATCCGCGTGCCGCTCGGTCCCGTCACCTCGGCCATCGCCAGCGAGACGATCTGGCCCGTGACCTCCGCGAGCCGCAGCGTGTCCTGGTCGAGGAAGACCCCGCCGGCCACACTCGCCGAGACGGCGCTCCGCTCGCCGGGCACCGCCGCGTCGACCGCATCGACCAGCACGGCGTCCGGGTTCGCGAGCCGGCGGAGCTCGGTCGTCCCGGTCCCGACGACGACCGTGAGAACGCGGCCTCGAGCCGCGCGCTCGGCGGCGGCGACGAGATCGCGCGTCGCCCGGTCGAGTGCCCGGATGTTCCCGTCGAGCGCGACGGCGAGGACATCCGGGATGCGATCCGAGCCCATCGCGCCGAGCAGCTTCTCGGCCTGCCGGACCACTCGGTCTCGCGGCGCGATAACGACCTCGTCACGATCGTGACCGTCGTACCAGTCGCCCCCGATGAGGCCCCGGTCGGCGAGATCCGTCGCGACCAGCGCGACGATCGGCTCCTGTCCGAATGGCGACGGACCGGCCGCCGACGCGGGCGCGTCGAGGTCGTCCGCGAGCGTCGCGATCACCGTCAGCGGCGCCCCCGGGTCGAACGCACGGACGACCTCGCCGCGGTCGTCGCGGAGGAAAGTCCCCGTGACGCCGTGCTGCGACGGGAAACCGCCGGTCCCGATCGTCGTGAGGACCGCGGCGGGGTCGAGCGGGGCCGATCCGGTCGACGCGTCCATCGTCGAAGCTCCTGCGTCGGCGAACGCCGTCGTGAACCGGAGGTCGTCGGCCCATGCCTCGAGGTCGGTGGTGCCGATGCCCTTCCAGGCGATCACCAACACGAGGCGGGGAACACCGGGGGCGATCACCTCGTCGAGCGCGGTGCCCGACCGCACGTCGGGGAACGGCCGTTGGAACCGCAGGGCGGCGGCGATCGTCGGCGCCACGCGATCGAGGGTGACGCCGTCGGGCAGATCGACGCGGGGACGGATGCCGGTCCCCGACAGGATCACCGGGACCCGGTCGTCCAGTCCGGGCGACGGCCACGCGAGGCGCATCGACGTACCCGGTGGTCGCGTGAAGACGCCCGGCGATGCGGCGACGCCGAGGACGTCGGGGGAACGCCCCTCGCGATACCCGTTGAGCAGCAACTCCCGCAGTCTCTCGGGGAGGCCGCAGAAGGGAACGCGCGCGGCGTCGTCGCTCCCCGCATCGCACGACGCTCCGACGCACGCAACCTGGAGGACCGCCGCCGGGATGCCGAGAGCAGCGAGGACGACCACGAGCGCGAGGAGACGTCGATGGGACACGGCCGGACCACGCTAACGCCCGCGTCGCGACGCGTTGATGACGAGCCTGTTGCGACGTCGACGCTCGCGTCCACCGTCGGTTGTCGAAGTCTGCGGGGTCGTGTTGGGTATCCCGATCGTGCCCCGACGTGTGCTCGCGCTCGCCCTGGTGCTGCTCGCGATCGGTGTCGCGTGCACCGGTGATGCCGATCCGCGCGCGACGGGCTCGCCTTCGCCGGAGGGCCGCGACACCGCCACCTCGACCGGCGAGACCGCGCCCGGGGGCGAGACGGCCGTGCCTTCGCCTGAGATCGATCCCGAAACGGAGGACCTGGTCGAGATCG
>DASPIF010000223.1:0-5721 GCA_035629255.1 Actinomycetota bacterium
GGTCGCGACCGCGCGCGTCAGGACGCCGTCCGCGACGGGCTGAACGACCTGCGGCCCGGCGACGTGATCTTCGTTCCGCGGGCCAAGCGGCGCGGGCTCGCCGTCGTGCTGTCGAACCGTGAGGGGCGCCCGACGGTGCTCGCGCAGGACCGTCGGTCGTTCCGTCTGACGTCGCGGGATTTCGAGGAGCCGCCGCTCGCGATCTCCAAGATCCCCCTCCCGCGATCGGGCAGCGTCAGGAGCGCACGGTACCGCCGCGATCTCGCGGCCCGGCTGGTCGCGCTCGACGTTCGGCCTCCGAAGAGGCGACGCGACGGGCTCGACGCCCGCGTCGAGCGGGAGGCGTCGAGGTTCGAGCGACTCGCCGAGGACCACCCGTGCCACGCGTGTCCCGATCGCGCCGACCACGAGCGGTGGGCGCGCCGGGCGAGCGACCTCGAGCGGCAGATCGCGGGCGTCGACCGCCGCATCCGGACGCGGACCGAGACGCTGGCCCGGCAATTCGATCGGGTCCTGGGGGTCCTGGAGGACCTCGGCTACGTGGAGGGGTTCTCGATCCGTCCGAAGGGGCGGACGCTCGCGAGGATCTACGGCGAGGGGGACATCCTGGTCGCGGAGGCGCTCGCCGAGGGACTGTTCGACGGGCTCACCGCATCCGAGGGCGCGGCGCTCGTGTCCACGATCGTGTTCGAGTCGCGCGAGCGCGTGCCGCGGCAGGGCCGCATGCCCACGGGCGAGACCACGGAGCGCTACCGCCGCCTCCAGGCGACGTGGACGCGGATCCGTCGAGCCGAGGACGCGCACCACGTCGAGCTCTGCCGAGAGCTCGAGGACGGGTTCGCCTCCACGATCCACCGGTGGGCGGAGGGCGACCCGCTCGAGGACGTCCTGCGGGAGAGTGGGATGGCGCCGGGGGACTTCGTGCGGACGTGCAAGCAGTTGCTCGACCTCCTCCGCCAGATCGAGGAGGGCGCGACGGGCGACGCCGCGGAGGTGATGGCCGGAGCACGGCGCGCCGTCGATCGGGGTGTCGTGTCGTACACGGGCGTCTGAGCGCCGCATCGCTGCGCCGGCACGTGCGGCCGGCGTCGAGGCCAGGCGGTGGCCCGCGGCTAGGATGCGCGCCATGTCGAGCCCGTTCGGCGAGGCGACCGTCATCGTCAACCCGCACGCCGGACGGCGTCACGTCGCCGAGGAGATCCCCGAGCTCGAGCGCACGCTCCGATCGCGCGGCCTGGCGTACCGCCTTCTCCGCACGCAGGGGCGAGGGGACGCGACGCGGTTCGCGCGCGAGGCGGCCGAGGCCGGAGCGCGATTCGTCGTCGCCGTCGGCGGCGACGGGACCGTCAACGAGGTCGTGAACGGGCTCCTGCGCGACGACGGCACCCCGATTTCCGCGGGCTCGGTCCTCGGCGTCGTGGGGGCGGGTTCGGGCTGCGACCTGATCCGCACGTTCGGCCTGCCGGGCGATGTGACACGCGCGTGTCATCACCTCACGGGCGACAACACCTACCCGCTCGACGTGGGCCGCGTTCGGTACTCGACGGCGGCGGGGGAGGAGACGCGGTTCTTCGTGAACGTCGCCGAGGCGGGCCTCGGCGCCGCCGTCGCCGCTCGCGCCGAGCGGATGTCGCCGCGGCTCGGCCAGGCGAAGTACTTCGTCGGCTTCTGGCTCACGCTCCCGCGGTTCAAGCTCGCGGAGGTGCGCGTCCGAGCCGACCGCAAGACGTACGAGGGCCCCGCGTACATGATCGTCGTCGGCAACGCGCAGTACTACGGGGGCGGGATGAAGATCTCGCCGCGGTCCTACCCGGGAGACGGGGTGCTCGACGTGCTGGTGTTCAAGGGGCCGAAGTCCGACTCGTTCACGTTCATCCCGAAGATCTACCGCGGCGAGCACATCCCACACCCGCACGTCGAGGAGCTCCGCGTCCGCCGTGAGCTGATCGTGGAGGCCGACCGAGCGCTCCCGATCGAGGCCGACGGCGAGATCCTCGGGACGACCTCGGCGCGGTTCGACGTCGTCGCCCAACCGCTGGAGATGAAGCTATGACCGACTACGCCGCGCGGCGCGTCCGCGCGCTCGAGCGTCTCGCCGAGGCCGAGCTCGAAGGCCTCGTCGTGACGCCGGGTGCCGATCTCGCCTACCTGACCGGGTACGACCCATTGCCGCTCGAGCGATTGATCGCGCTCCTGGTGGCGCCGAGGCACGATCCGATCCTCGTGGTGCCCGCCCTCGAGGCCCCGGGCGCGGCCATGGCTGCCGGGATCGAGGGCGTCGAGATCGTCCCGTGGCGCGACGACGAGGACCCGTACGAGGCGCTCGCTCGCAGGATGCGCTCGGGGCGATTCGCGGTCACCGACCGTACGTGGTCGTCGCACCTCCTCGCGCTCGAGCACGCGACCGCGGACTGCCTGTTCGTCGCCGCCGGCCGGACGGTCCCGCTGCTGCGTGCCGTCAAGGAGCCGGACGAGGTCGAGCGTCTCCGAGCGGCCGGACGCGGCGTCGACGCGGCGTTCGGGGACGTCCCGTCGCTCACGTTCGCCGGGCGGCGCGAGATCGAGGTCGCGGGGGACCTCGCCCGGCTGCTGCGCGACCACGGGCACGACGTCGTCGGCTTCACGATCGTCGGGGCCGGGCCGAACGCGGCGTCGCCGCACCACGAGCCCGGCGACCGAACGATCCGGCCCGGCGACGCCGTCGTCCTCGACTTCGGCGGCGTCGCGGACGGCTACTGGTCCGACCTCACGAGGACCGTCTTCGTCGGCGAGCCGAGCGAGGAGCAGCGTCGCGTCCACGGCATCGTCCGCGAGGCCCAGCAGACGGCCTTCGAGGCGGTCCGGCCTGGCGTGCCCGCGCAGGAGATCGATCGGGCCGCGCGACGCGTGATCGCCGAGGCGGGCTACGGCGAGTCATTCATCCATCGGACGGGGCACGGGATCGGCGTCGAGCTCCACGAGCCGCCCTACCTCGTCGAGGGCAACGAGTTGCCGCTCGAGGAGGGGATGACGTTCAGCGACGAGCCGGGGATCTACCTCGCCGGGCGGTTCGGCGTCCGGATCGAGGACCAGGTCGTGGTCACCGAAGACGGCGCGGAGCGGTTGAACGAGGCGTCCCGCGAGCCGATCGCCGTCGCCTGAGGATCCGACGACGACAGGGTCGTCGTCACCGGCGGCTCAGCCGCGCGGACGGATCGTGGTCCCGGTCGGCGTGTCCATCACCTCGAGGCCGAGCTCCGCGAGCCGGTCGCGGAGTTCGTCGCTCTTCCCGTAGTCCTTCGCGGCGCGGGCGGCGTCTCGCTCGCGCACGAGATCGAGCATCTGCGGCGTCGGCTCGAACCCGTCCCGGGCCGCCCGTTCGAGGTCGAGACCCAGGACCTGATCCCACGACGCGAGCAGCGTGTACTTCTCGCCCCCGGCGACGTCCGCCTTGACCGCCTCGTTCAGCACGACGAGCGCCTGCGGCATGTTGAGATCGTCGGCCACGGCCGCCCGGAACCGGCGGTCGAGCTCACGGGCGCCCTCGGATGCGACCTCGGCCGCGGGGACCCACTCCGCCATCCGCTGGCGCAGCGTCCGCACGTGCTCGTGCGCCGATCGCATCGTGTCCTCGGAGAAGTCCATCTCGGTGCGGTACCGACTTCCGAACGTCACGTAGCGGAACGCGAGCGGGTCGAAGCCCATCTGCTCGAGGTCGCCGACACGGATCACGTTGCCCGTGGACTTCGCCATCTTCTGTCCCGTGAGCCGCAGGTGACCACCGTGCACCCAGATCGAGACGACCTCCCCGCCGGTCGCGCCCTCGGACTGTGCGATCTCGTCCTCGTGGTGCGGGAATATCAAATCGGCACCCCCGGTGTGGATGTCGAACCGCTCGCCCAGGTACTTCATGGACATCGCCGAGCACTCGATGTGCCAGCCGGGGAAGCCGCTGCCCCACGGACTGTCCCACTTCATCAGCCGTTGGTCGCCCGCGCGCTTCCACAACGCGAAGTCCGCGTGGAACCTCTTCCGGGGATCGATCTCGAGCTCCTGCCGGTGCCCGGACCGCAGCTGGTCGAGCGTGTTGCCCGAGAGCTTCCCGTACCCGTCGAACGACTGGACGTCGTAGTACACGGTCCCTTCCACCTCGTAGGCACGCCCGTTCGAGACCAGACGCTCGGTCAACTGGAGCATCTCGGGGACGTGGTCGGTGGCCTTCGGGTACGCGTGGGCAGGGAGGAGGCCGATCTTCGCGCTGTCCTCGAGGAAGGCCGTCGTGTACTTCTCGACGATCTCCGCGGGCGAGAGCGCCTCGTCGTCGACGGCGAGCTCCATCCGGTCGCGCCCCGCGTCCGAGCTGTCGTCCACCATGTGACCGACGTCGGTGATGTTGACGATCTGGGTCACGCGGAACCCCTCGAACTCGAGCGCCCGGCGCACGAGATCCGAAAGCAGGAACGTCCGCATGTTCCCGATGTGCGCGTAGCGGTAGACGGTCGGTCCGCACGTGTACATGCGCACGTGCCGGTCGTGTACGGGGACGACCTCGTCGAGGCGACGCGTCAGCGTGTTGTAGAGGCGCACGGTCGAGCAGCATAGCGAGCGGGTCCGCGGCGCCGGAGCGATCTACGGCTCGAGCGGCTCCGCGGGGGCTGGTGGCGGCGGGGGAGCCCACCCGGGGCCGGAGCCCGGCCCGTGGCCGTTGCCGCCGTGGCCGTTGCCGAGACCGCCGGATCCGGGCGAGGGTTCGCCGTCCCCCTGCGGACCGCCGACCGGCAGCTCGACCGGCTCGCGCTCGCCGAGCTGCGCCATGAGCTCCTCGATCTCGTCCCCGATCAGCTCCTCGCGCTCGAGCAGCGCGTCGCGCACACCTTCGACGACCGCTCGCTTCTTGAGCAGGAGCGCGCGGACGCGGTCGCGGCAGTCGTCGAGCAGCGCGTCGAGCTCCTTGCGACGCTCGCCGTCGGACAGGACGCGTCCCACCGGGTCTTCGGCTCCGAGCGGCCCGACGCCGCTCGCCGCGGCGGAGACCAGGCTCCGTCCCATCCCGTACACGCCGATGTACGCGGCGGCGTTCCGGGTCGCGTTCACCAGGTCCGAAGACGGGCCGGACGTCGTCTGGCCGAACCAGATGTCCTCCGCGACCAGCCCGGCGAGCGACACCTGGATCCGTGCGAGCAGCTGCTTCTGCGTGCGCAGGAACATCTCCTCGATCTCCTGGGTCGAGACGAGTCCGAGGGCCGCCTCGCGCTTCTGGATCGTGATGACCTGGATCTGGAGCTCGCCGCGCTCGAGCGAGTACGACGCCACGGCGTGCGCCGCCTCGTGGACCGCGACCATCTCCTTCTCGCGCGCGGAGTACTTGACCGGTTGCTTCAGCCCGATCTCCTCGGACAGCTTGGCCTGCCACAGGTCGTCCCAGCGCAGCGCGTCGCGCCCGTCCTGCAGCGCGAACAGCAACGCCTCGTTGACGATGTTCTTGAGCATCGCCGGCGAGTACCCGACGGTCATCCGCGCGAGCTTCGCGAAGTCGATCGGCTCGTGACGCACCTTCGCGAGGTAGTACCGGCAGATGTCCTCGCGCCCTTCCGCGTCGGGAAGACCGACGTGGATCTTGCGGTCGAACCGACCCGGACGCAGGAGCGCCGGGTCGAGCGTCTGCGCGCGGTTCGTCGCCGCGATCACGAGGATGTTGTAGAAGGGCACCTTCGGTCGCGAACGGAAGACGATCCGGCGGAC
>DASPIF010000224.1:0-5624 GCA_035629255.1 Actinomycetota bacterium
GAGGGCGTTGCGCTGACGGACGCGGACGGGCGGGTGATCCGGATCAACCACGCCGCGGCCGAGATCGCCGGGTTCGACCTGCGGATGCGGGACGAGGCGGCGTGGCGCGACCGCTACGAGGTCCTCACGGAGGAGCGCGAACCTATCGACGTCGATGACCTCCCCTCGCGACGCGCGACGCGCGGTCTCTCGACGGAGCCGATCGTGCTCCGGATCCGGGATCGCGAGACGGGGATCGTCCGCTGGGTCATGTCGTACGGCGCGCCCGCGATCGCCGAGGACGGATCGGTCGTCGGTGGTGTGACCGGCATCTCGGACGTCACGGCGCGGTTCGAGGCGCAGGCGAGCCTCGCGCAGGCGCACGCGGAGCTCGAAAGGTCGAACGCGGAACTGCGCGACGCGCACGAGCGTCTCGAGGCGCTCGCGGTGACCGACCGGCTCACGGGATTGCTCAACCGCCACGGCTTCGAGCCGCTCGCGCGGCAGCAGTTGGAGCTCGCGAAGCGGACGGGAGACGAGGTCGCGCTCCTGTTCTTCGACGTCGACGGCTTGAAGCGCGTCAACGACGAGCTCGGCCATACCGTTGGCTCGCAGCTGCTGGTCGCGGCGGCGGCGGCGATCCGCTCCTCCGTCCGCGCCGCGGACCTGTGCGTGCGTCTGGGCGGGGACGAGTTCTGCGCCCTGATGACCGGTGGCTCCGACACGATCGAGCACGTGCGCGAGCGGATCGACCTGCGCATCGCCGAGACGAACGCGAGCCCCGGCCTCCCCTTCCGGCTCTCGATGTCCGTGGGCGCCGCATCCTCCACGCCGCAGACGCCGATGACCCTCGACGAGCTCCTCACCGTCGCCGACGCGCGGATGTACGAGGACAAGCGCCGGCGCGCGGCGCAGCGGATCGTCGTCTGACGCGACGTCGACGACGGAGACCGGCCCGGACACGGCCGCTAGGCTTACCGGCATGCCCGGACCCAACGGTGCGATCGTGCTCGGCGTCGGGGTCGAGGACGACGCGCTCCTTCCGCTCACCGACGAGGTCGCCGACGACCTGATCGGCGCGATCGCGCGCGTCGCCGACGGTGGCATCGACGTCGTGGTGCTCTCGCTCGCGCTGCCCGAGGGGCTCGAGGCGCTGCGTTCCGTGCGCGAGCGAGCACCCGACGTCCCGGTGATCGCGATCGCCACCGACGGGGACGCCGAGCGCGCGATCGACGCCGGCGCCAGCGACGTGCTGCCCGCCGACACCTCGCCGCAGCTGCTCGAGCGCGCGATCCGCTACGCCTCCTCGATCAAGCGGATGGAGGCTGAGCTCCACCGTCGTCAGGTCGTCGACGACCTCACCGGCCTCTACAACGCGCGCGGGTTCGAACAGCTCGCGTCGCACCACCTCGCGATCGCCGACCGTTCGAAGGAGCCGGTGGTGCTCGTCTTCGTGCGGCTCGAGGCGCTCGGGGAGGTGGATGCGACCGACGACGCCGAGCGCGAACGCCTCATCGCGGAAACCGCCGAGGTCCTGCGCGAGGCCGTCCGCACATCCGACGTGATCGCCCGTGTCGGGGTGGCCTCGTTCTGCGTGCTCCTCACCGGCGACGCCGCCGGGGCCGAGGCGCTCGTGCTGTCGCGCCTCGTCGAGGCGGTCGCAGCGAGCAACGCTCGGAGCGGCGCGGCGGCGCAGCTCTCGCTCTCGGTGGGCGCGGCGTCCTACGACCCCGACCGTCCCGTCCCGCTCGCCGACCTGATCGCCGAGGCCGATCGCGCGCTGAGGTCGCACGAGCCGCCCGCGTGAGGACCGATCCGGGGACCGCCGGCGTGCGCATCACCCTTAGATGTGGCCCACGGCCCTGCTCGAGCGCCTGCCGGAGGCGGCCGTGGTCGTCGATCTGACCGAGCCACGCGACCGGGACCTCGTCACCCGCATCGCGACGGGTGACGAGGAGGCCTTCCGCGGCCTGTTCCGACGGTACGCACCGACGGCGATCGCACTGGCGAGGCGCATCGTCCGCCAGCCGTTCCTGGCTGAGGAGATCGTGCAGGAGGCCTTCCTCGCGGTGTGGCGGGACCCGAAGGGATACGACGAGGACCGGGGGTCGGTGAAGTCGTGGTTGATGGGGATGGTGCACCACCGCGCGGTGGACCTCGTGCGCCGTGAGGAATCGCAACGTCGGCGCGCCGAGGATCCGCGGTTGATCGAACCCGCCGCGGCGACCGAGGACGTTGCCGAGACCGTGGTCGAGCAGGTCGGGATGCCGGAGGAGCAGCGCGCCGTGCGCGAAGCGCTCGGCGAACTGCCACAGGAGCAGCAACAGGTGATCGAACTCATGTACTTCGGGGGCATGTCGCAGTCGAAGATCGCGGCCACGCTCGGCGTGCCGCTCGGCACGGTCAAATCACGGACGCTGCTCGGGATGCGCAAGCTCCGCGGCGCGTTGGGTGGGATGGAGCGATGATCCGCGACCACGAACGGCTCGAGGAGCTGATCGCCGTCCGCGTGCTCGGCGGGCTGGACGACGACGACGAACACGTCTACCAGCAGGAACGCGCCGCGCACGGCGCCGACTGCGCCGAATGCCTACGCCTCGAGGCCGAGTATGGCGAGGTCGCCGGCCGCATCGCGTTCGCGCTCGAGCCCGCACCCACGAGCCCGGAGCTCGAGGACCGGGTCGTCGGTCTCGCGACCGGTTCGGTCGCCAAGCTCGAGCACGTCACGCCGAGGCCGGCGGCGCGCGAACGCCATCGGTTCGGCGGGCGCGGGGTGGTCCTCCGCCCGCTCGTCGCGGCCGCGGCCGCGGTCGTCGTGTTCGTCGGCGGCTGGGCCGCGGGCTCGCTGACCTCCGGCGAGGTGCCACCGGTCCCGTCGGGCGCGCGCGTCGTTGCGTTCGAGGGCGAGAGCGGCACGCTCGCGGTCGCGTACCGACCGGGCAAGGAGGGCCTCTACCTGTTGGGCTCGGGGCTCGAGGCGCCACCGGAGGGCCGCGTCTACGAGGTCTGGATGATCCGCGACGGCACGCCGATCCAGGGTCCGTGCGTGACGCCCGAGCCCGACGGTTCGCTGTTCGCATTCGCGGACGCCGAACTCGGAACGACCGAGATGATGGCCGTGACCGTCGAGAGCGCCTCGTGTCCCACCGCGCCCACGACCGACCCCGTGTTCACGGCCACGATCACCGCCTGAGGCCCTCCGTCGCAGGCTTAGCGCGCGGTTAACCCCTCGATGTGCCGTGCCTGTCCGGCACCTCCCTAGCGTGGAACCGTCCACGAGATGGAGGTGTCCGATGAACAAGCGCACCGCGATCGTCCTCTCGGCGATCGTCGCCGGCGCGCTCTTCGCGGGCGTCGGCGCGGTCTCGCTCGCGAGCACTTCGTCGTCCCCGAGCGCCGACGCCGGGAGCGAACCGTCGCCGAGCGTCGAGCCCGTCGAGGACGACAACCGCACCGCGTCCCCGAGCGACCCGACGTCGACCCCGACCGCGACGACGACCACGACCAGCAGCACACCCACGCCGAGCCACTCGCCGAGCGACTCGCCGACCGCGACGCCGAGCGCGTCACCGAGCGACGACCCCGACCGCGACGACGACGAGGACGACGACAACTCGGGTCCGAGCGACAACTCGGGCCCCGGGTCCGCGACCTCGGGCGACGACGACGGGGACGACGCGGACGACAACTCGGGCCCTGGCTCTGGCGACGACGATGAGGACGACGACCGCTCGGGCTCGGATCCGGGCTCGGGCGACGACGACGGGAACGACGACGACAGCTCGGGATCCGGTAGCGGCTCGGACGACGACTGAACGCACCGATCGCCCCCCGGGTCGACGCGAGCCCCTTCACTAGGATGGCCGCATGGCGTACCCGGGGCACCTCGTCAGCGACGTGGTGCTCCGGGACGGCTCCACGGTCCGGGTCCGTCCCGCGCGTCCCGATGACCGCACCCGCGTCGAGAACTACCTGATCGGGCTCTCGCCCGAGAGCCGTCGTCTGCGGTTCTGGTCGCAGGCGATCGACGTCGGCGCCCAGGCCGAGAAGATCACGCGGGTCGACCACGTGGATCACGTGACGCTGCTCGTCCTGCTGGGCGGCGATGACGGCCGCATGATCGGCGGCGCGCAATACCAACGCGGCGAGGGCGACCGCGCCGAGGTGAGCTTCTCGGTGGCGGACGAGTACCAGGGACGCGGGATCGCACCGATCCTGCTCGGCCAGCTCGCGCAGGAGGCGGCGCGCCACGGCATCACGACGTTCGTCGCCGAGGTGTTGCCCGAGAACCACCCGATGATCGACGTCTTCCGAGGCAGCGGGTTCCGCGTCTCGATCCGCGCGACGCCGGGTTCGATCGAGGTGGAGTTCCCCGTCCAGCTGACCGACGAGGCGCTCGCGACGTTCGACGAGCGCGACACGCAGGCCGCGGTCGCGGCGATGCGCACGTTCCTGTCCCCTCGGTCGATCGCCGTGATCGGCGCCTCGCGCGACGCGACGACGATCGGGGGCCAGCTCTTCCACAACCTGCTGTCCGAGCGGTTCGAGGGGCCCGTGTACCCCGTCAACCCGAAGGCGCCGGTCGTGCACGGCGTCGTCGCGTACCCGTCGGTGCTCGACGTGCCCGGCGACGTCGACGTCGCGTTCATCGTCGTGCCGGCGGCGTTCGTGGTGGACGTGGCGCGGCAGTGCGGTGAGAAGGGCGTCCGTGGGCTCGTCGTGATCTCGGCGGGCTTCGGCGAGACCGGCGGCGAAGGGCCCACGCGTCAGGAGGAGCTCGTCGCGACCTGCCGCGCGTACGGGATGCGCATCATCGGCCCGAACTGCATGGGGATCGTGAACACGCACGAGGACGTACGGCTCAACGGGACGTTCGCGACCGTGTATCCGCCGCGCGGCAACGTGGCCTTCCTCTCGCAGAGCGGAGCGCTCGGGATCGCGGTGATGGAGTACGCGACGGAGCTCGGGCTCGGGCTGTCTTCGTTCGTCTCGATCGGCAACAAGGCCGACATCTCGGGCAACGACCTCGTCGCCTACTGGAACGAGGACCCGAGCACCGACGTCGTGCTGCTCTACCTCGAGTCCTTCGGGAACCCACGGCGGTTCGGACGACTCGCGCGCGAGGTCGGACGTCGCAAGCCGATCGTCGCCGTGAAGTCGGGACGGAGCGCTGCGGGCGCTCGGGCCGCGGCGTCGCACACCGGCGCGCTGCTGGCGTCATCCGACGTGACCGTCGACGCGCTCTTCCAGCAGTCGGGCGTGATCCGGACGGACACGCTCGAGGAGATGTTCGACGTCGCGACGATCCTGGCGAACCAGCCGCCCCCCAAGGGCGAGCGGATCTCGATCGTCACGAACGCGGGGGGCCTGGGGATCCTGTGTGCGGACACGTGCGAAGCGAACGGGCTCCACGTAGAGCCGCTCTCGGGATCGACGACGGCCGAGCTTCGCTCGTTCCTGCCCCCCGAGGCGAGCGTCGGCAACCCCGTCGACATGATCGCGAGCGCGAGCGCCGACGATTACCGGCGGGCGATCACGACGATCGCGGCCGACCCCGACGTCGACGCGATGATCGTGATCTACATCCCTCCCCAGGCGACCAAGGCCGCCGAGATCGGCCGCGCGATCGCGCAGGGCATCGCCGA
>DASPIF010000225.1:0-3173 GCA_035629255.1 Actinomycetota bacterium
CCGTCGGTCCCCGGTTTGCGCCGACCTGCGTTCGGCGGCGGGCCGCCGAAGGCCGGACCGGCGTCGCCGGGCGTGTATAGCACGGTGTCCGCGGAGCGGGTAGGGCGCACCTGGGCACGCACGCGGCTCCCGGCGCTGACCGGCGGTCATTGGTCCTCTCACCACACGCCGTGCGCGTCGACCTCGACGAAGTCGCTCTCGCAAGGATTCCCCGCCGCGACGTACATCCGCCGCTCGCGCACGTCGGTGACCATCGAGAACATCACGGTCGAGGCTTCGTCGCCCTCGTCGGGCTCCGGGTGCAGGCAGATCGCCTGTGGTGTCGACCCGTGATCGCGCAGGATGTCCATCACCTGCTCGACGTGGGTCGGACGCCGCTCGTCGAGGAGCTCGACGAGCCGATGATGCCGCGCACGGCTCCCGTCGGAGGCTTCGGCCCCGACCTCCGACAGCCCGGGGTCGAGGTAGTGATTGGTATGGACGCGCGCCTCGTCGAGCACGGCGACCTGCTTCGACGTCGTCTCGATCGTCACCCCCGTCCCATCGGCGAACGCGAGCACGTGGCCGTAGCCGCCGGCCCGTCCGTCGAGGCTCGCCCGCGCGACCGCATCCGAGCGGTCGACCGCCTCGAGGGTGTTCCGCGAGATCAGGACGCGCGGGACGCCGACGCCGTCGTCGTTCGCCGTCAGCGATCCGATGCCCTGAGCGGTCCCGAGACCGTTCATCCCTACCGCAGGCAGGCAGCAGACGACGGTTGGGGAGACGACCGGGACGCGACCGTCACCGGGGACGTCGATCACGATCGCGATGTTGTTGCGGTCGCCGGCGAGCCAGTGCTCGTTGTGGCCGAGGAACGTCACGTCCGGGCCGATCACCGAGAAGCTCGAGCAGCGCTCGGTCGGCGGCGGCTTGACGTAGCCCTCCTTGCGTTGGAGGAACAGCAGCTCGCCCTCGGGGGCTTCGAGCATCGGCTCGAGCTCCTCGAACGCGTTGATCGCGAACAGCTCGAGGACGGGGACCATCGCGCCGACCGACATCCCCTTGAGCGTCGACATCAGGCTCGGGAACCGCGCTTCGGACGCGACGAGGTACGGCGTCAGCAGGTCCTGGAGCTGCTCGCTTCCGACGCCGCGCCGGCTGAAGTAGCGGTGGTAGAAGTCGACGGATTCGTTGATCAGATCGCGGAGCTCGCGACCGATCTGCTGCCCCCGAGCGTCCGGGTCGCCCTCGGCCCGGACGATCCTCAGGTCCGCCATCTTCACCCCCGCCCCTCGGGTCGCGCGAAGCCTAGCCCATCGCCCTGCCGGGTCGTCGCTATCGTGGACGTCGTGAGCGACCACCTGCGGCCCGTGCCGGATGACGACGACCTCGCGCGGCGGTACTCGGGCGAGCGAGAGGACCTGCCGTGGGACGACGGCGCGCCGCTCGAGCGACCGACGTGGTGGCGTTGGGTCGCGATCGCGGTCGTGATCGCGCTGGTCGTGGCGACGCCCGTCGCGTACGCCTGGTCCGTGCTGTCTCGCTGAGCGGCTCAGGCTGCCCGCCCCGCGCGCGCGACGAAGGCTTCGAACAGGCCCTGCTGGGCGGGATCGGACGCCGCGGTGTCCTCCGGGTGCCACTGGACGCCGACGATCCAGCCCGCCTCGCGCTCGAGCGCCTCGACGAGCCCGTCCTCGCTCCAACCGGTCGCGACGAGGCCGTCGCCGACGGTGTCGATCCCTTGATGGTGATGCGACGAGCAGGCGACGACGTCGACGGATGCCGCGGCCGCCGTCCGGCTGCCCGGTTCGAGCTTCACGTCGTGGAGCAGCTCGTCCGCACCGCTCGGCGTGCCGTGGGCCATGAAGCGGTCGTCCGACGGGAGATGCTGGATCAGCGTGCCGCCGAACGCGACGTCCAGGACCTGCATCCCGCGGCAGATGCACAAGGCCGGCATCGCCCGGCGATCCGCCTCGTGCAGGAGGTCGATCTCGAACCCGTCGCGGTCGGCCTCGACGCCGTAGATCTCCTCGCGCGGCTCCTGTCCGTAGCGCCTGGGCTCGACGTCGCCACCCCCGACGAGGAGGAGACCGTCGAAGCGGTCGAGGAGCTCGGCGGGGGAGCGGTCGTCGCCGGGCAGGACCAGCGTCGGACGGCCGCCGGCGCGTCGGACGGCGTCGATGTAGTTCTCGGGGACGCCGTACCCACCGACCTGCCAGTACGTGACCCGTCCGGGACGCAGGTGGTACGCGACGACGGCGACCTCTGGGCGAGCGGTCATCGCAGGAGCATCACCCCGCCGCGCGGACCTCGTCGACGAACCGGGCGAAGGTCTCGCGGCCCTTGCGCTCGTGCGTGTCCATGTACCGAGCTACCTCGTCGCGCACCTGGGTGTTCGTCTTGCCCCAGTCCCGTTCGATATCGCCGCCCGCCTGGCCGAACTCCCGGAGCCACAACTCGGCCTCGGCTGCGTCGATCTCGAAGTGCCACTGGATGCCCCACGTCCGGTCGCCGAACCGGAACGCCTGGTGGCGGACTCGGTCGCCGGTCGCGAGCAGGACGGCGCCGGGCGGGAGCTCGAAGGTGTCCATGTGCCACTGGAAGCCCTGGTCGCCGTCGTCCCAGACGCCGACCAGCGGGTCGGTCGATCCCTCGGCCGTCGGGTGGATCGGTTCGAACCCGACCTCGCGCATCGGCGCCTTCGCCACCTCCCCGTCGAGCGTCCACGCGAGGAGCTGGGCGCCGAAGCACGAGCCGAGGAACGGGATGCGACGATCGATGGCCTCACGGACGATGTCGCGGACGAGCTTGATGAACGGGGCCTCGTCGGCGTGTTCGACGTTGTAGGTACTGCCGAAGACGACGAGTCCACCGATCCCGTCGAGCGACGGCGCGTCGACGCCGTCGATGGCCTCCCAGATCCGGACCTCCGCCCCGGCGTCCTCGACGGCGCTCGGCGCGATGCCGAACGTGTCGACGCGGTCGCAGCGCACGAACAGGACCGGCTTCATGCTGCGAGTTTAGGGCTTCCGGCGCCCTTCAGCCGCGTTCGAAGTAGCGCGCGAGCTCCCAGTCGGTGACCGCGGTGTTGTCGAAGATCTGCTGCTCCTGGACGGCCGTGTTGAGCAGATGCTCGAACACGAAGTCGCCGAACGCCTCGCGAGCGACCTTCGAGTCCTTGAACACGTCGATCG
>DASPIF010000226.1:0-2569 GCA_035629255.1 Actinomycetota bacterium
GCCTCGGCGCCGAGCTCGAGGCCGATCTCACCGAACGTCACGTTGCACGACTCCTCGAGCGCCTGCGCCAGCGTGATCTGCGCCGCGCCACCGGCGCACACGCCGCCGCCGAAGTTCCCGAGCGTCGCGTCGGTGAGCGGGAGATCGAGGACCTGCGGGTTGTCCCAGGTGCTGTCGGGTCCGAACCCGTGCTCGAGCGCCGCCGCCGCCGTCACGAGCTTGAACGTCGAGCCGGGCGGGAACAGCTCGTCGCTCGCGCGCGAGACGAGCGGCTTGTCCGGATCGGCGTTGAGGTCCTCCCACGCGTCACGGACGTCACGCCCGATCTGTGCCGAGAGCAGGTTGGGGTCGAACGAGGGGTTCGCGACGAGCGCGAGCACGTTGCCCGTCGCCGGCTCGATCGCGACCACCGCGCCGGGTTGGTCCCCGAGCGCGCTCTCGGCCGCGGCCTGGAGCTCCGGCTCGATCGTCGTCACGATCGTCGCGCCGCGCTTCGGGCGTCCGAGGACGAGGTCCGTCATCGTCTGCGGGAAGAGCTCGGCCGCGTCGCCGGTGAGGTACTCGTTGAACGTGTCCTCGAGCTCCCGCTTGCCGAAGATGAACGAGTAGAAGCCGGTGACGTGGCCGTACCGCTCGCCCTGGGCGTACCGACGCTCGTACTTGAGGTCGCCCGAGCTCCTCCGGCTCGACGCGAGGACCGTCCGTCCGTCCGCCGCGAGGATCGAACCGCGGTCGACGGCGTACTCCGCCTTGAGCTGACGGAATGCGTTCGCGTCGTGGTTCGCGATCCGGTCCGCTGCGAACACCTGGAGGTAATTGACCTGCGCGAACAGAAGCGCGAACAGGAGCAGGAGACCGATCCCGAGGCGGCGGATCTGCCGTTCCACGTCAGCCTCCTCTCGACCGTTGCGGCGCAGGGCCACTCGAGATCCTGACAAGCAACGCGAGCAGGATGAGGTTCGAGACGAGGCTCGACCCGCCGTACGACATGAACGGCAGCGTCACCCCGGTCAGCGGGATCACGCGGATCACGCCGCCGACGATCACGAACGTCTGAAGCCCGATCAGCGTCGCGAGCCCCGCCGCGAGCAGCTGGCCGAAGCCGTCGCGGGCCTCGAGCGCGATGCGGAGCCCCTTGCCGACGAGCACGACGTACAGCAGCAGCACGACCGTCGTCCCGAGCAGGCCGAGCTCCTCGCCCACGGCGGCGAAGATGAAGTCTGTCGAGGCGAACGGGATCAACCCCGGGGACCCGAGTCCGAGGCCCGTGCCGACCAACCCACCGGTTGCCATCGCGAACTGCGCCTGCGCGACCTGGCCGTATCCCTGCTCGAACACCTTCTGTGGGTCGAGCGCGTTCAGCCACACGTCGACGCGCAGCTGGACGTGGTCGAACAACACGTAGCCGAGCCACGCCCCGGCCGCGAACAGCACGAGCCCGATCACGAGGTACGCGAGGCGCCCGGTCGCGATCCACAGCATCGCCACGAAGATCCCGAAGTACAGGAGCGAGGCGCCGAGGTCGCGCTGGACGAACAGGATCGCGAGCGAGGCGCCCCACGCGAGGAGCACCGGCGCGAGGTGCTTCGCAGGTGGCAGCCGGAACGGACCGAGCCGCGAGGTCGCGATCATCAGGAGCTCGCGCTTCTGGTTCAGGTACGACGCGAGGAACACGACGATCAGGACCTTCCCGAGCTCGGCGGGCTGGAAGCCGAGCGGACCGATCTGCACCCACAGCCGCGCGCCGTTGATCGTCCGACCGATACCCGGGACCATCGGCAGCATCAGCAGGATCACGCCGACCAGCCCGATCGTGTACGTGTACGCGTCGAGCATCCGGTGGTCGCGCACGACGAGCAACGTCCCGGCAAACGCCAGCAGCCCGACGACGATCCACGTCGCCTGCTCGGTGGCGAGACCGCCGGAGAGCCGGAAGATCACGGCGAAGCCCAGCCCGACGAGGACCGACGCCGTCGGGAACAGCGCGGGATCGGCCGACGGAGCGAACCGCCGGATCACGAGGAGCGCGCCCGCGAAGCCGATCGCGAACACGAGCGTGTACAACGCGAACTTCGCCGGGAGCTGGCCCCGCTTGCCGTAGCCGGCGATGACGTAGGCGCCGATCGAGACGACGAGCGCGAGGATCGTGAACGCGATCTGCGGACCGAGCGAGGCTCGGGCGGTGCGCGCGGCGGCTCGGCTCACGTGCGGTCGGGACGGGCCTGGTCGACGTCTCGTTCGATGCCGTCGACGATCGACTCGGCGTCCGCCCGGTCGGTCGCGGTGATCCCCTCGGGCAGCGTCTCCCGGTAGATCTCGAGCGAGGTCGCCTCGGCGGCCGGGATCCGAGTCTCGACCACGAGGCTGTTGAGTTCGAACCCGGCGACCTCCGTCGGTACGCCCCGGAAGATCGCCACCCGACCGTTCGAGATCCCGACGTACCACTGCGAGTCCAGGTACATGCGGAGCCCGACGAACCCGAGGACGAACAGCGCGAGCGTGACGCCGAGGCCGACCACCGCTCGTCGCGCGCCGGACGCTGCCGACGGCCTCGACCGGCTGGGCAGCG
>DASPIF010000227.1:0-5464 GCA_035629255.1 Actinomycetota bacterium
GAGGACGGTCAGCGCGATGTTCGAGACGACGTTGCGCCGATGAGGCGGCGGCACCGTCATGTACCAGAGGAACGACGCGAACGTGCCGAGCGCCACCATCGCCAGCATCGCGCCCTCCCCGCGGTAGTACCCCGCGGCGAGAACCAGCGCGCCGGCCACGAGCCCGAGCGCCGTCGCGGGCTGGTAGTGCCGCTTCTGCAGCGCGAAGTAGAACTCGCCCTGGGCGAACAGCACGACCGCGCCGGCGAAGATGGCGAACGGCCCGGCGCCGAGGAGGATCGCGCCGAGCGCGACCCCGGCGAGCGCGAGCCCCGTGAGGAAGGCCATCGGCATGTCGCGCCCGGGTCCTCGCCGCTCGGACTCCGTGCCGATCTCGACGGCCGTCGGCTCCTGCCAGCTCGGTCCGCCGAGGCCCTCCGGCCCGACGCGCAACGTCCGCGACGGCTCGGCGATCTCCTCGGGTTGGGTCTCGTCGGCGAGCAACGCCGCGATCTCGACCTCCTCCGTCGAGCGCGGGGGCGTCGCGCCGGGCTCGTCCGTGATGCGCACCTCGTCGCGGACGGACTCGGCGAAATGGTCGGCGGCCGCCTCGACGGCGTCGAGATCCGGCGGCGCCTCGCCGGCGACCTCGTCGTCCTCGAGGAGCTCGGCGACACCGGCGTCGTCCTCGGCGAGGTCGGGCAGGTCGACGTACGCGCTCGGTGCCTGCGCGAAGGCCTCCTCGGTGATCGCCGCGTCCTCGGACACGTCGTCGTCGTCGCCCTCACCGAACATGAACCCCGCGCCCTCGCCGGCGGGGGCGTCCTCCATCCCGGCGTCCGGGCCGTCGGATGCCTCGGGCGCCGTCGAGGGAGCGGCCCAGTCATCCGCCGTCGCGCTCGACATCTCGTCCCGGTCAGCACCGGGCTCGGCGTCGGTCTCCCCGGAGGCGTCCTCGGGGTCCGCGCCGGGCAACGACACCTGACCCTGCGAGGTGGATGGATCGTCGAGGTCGCTCGTCGACGCGGCCGACGCCGGGTCGCCCGGTCCGAAGGTGTCCGGGATCGAGGCGTCGTCGCTCGCGGCGGGCGCCGGATCGGAGGTCTCGGGCCAGTCGACATCCTGGATCGGTGCGAAGAACTTGTCGAGATCCTCGAAGAGGTCCTCGCCCTCGCTCGACCCGGTGCCCGACCCTGTGCTCTCTGGCACTAGATCTCCTTGAGCTCGGTTTCCTTATGCGCCACGACATCGTCGATGTCCGAGACGTGCTTGTCCGTGAGCCTCTGGAGCTCCTTCTCGGCGCGGACCAGGTCATCTTCGGAGATGGTGCCGTCGCGCTCAAGCCTCTCGAGCTCTTCCTTCGAGTGGCGGCGGATGTTCCGGACGGCAACCCGCCCCTCCTCGCCCCGGTGGTGGACGACCTTGATCAGCTCCTTGCGTCGCTCCTCGGTCAGGGGAGGGAAGGACAGCCGGATCACGTTCCCGTCGTTGCTCGGGGTGATCCCCAGGTCGCTCGACTGGATCGCCTTCTCCATCGCGCCGATCGAGTTCTTGTCGAACGGCTGGACGAGCAGGGTGCGCGGTTCGGGGACGCTGAAGCTCGCGAGCTGCTGGATCGGGACCTGGGTCCCGTAGTAGTCGACGACGATCCGCTGGAGCGAAGCCGGCGTGGCGCGTCCGGTACGCACGCCCGTCAGCTCCTCCTTGAGGACCGCGATCGCCTTGTCCATCTTCTCGGCGGCGTCCTTGAGGGCCGTCTCGACGGTCATCGGGTCGCCCCGTGCACGAGCGTGCCGATCGGCTCGCCGGCGACGGCGCGCCGGATGTTCCCGGAGTCGCGGACATCGAACACCACGATCGGCAACCTGTTCTCCATGCACAGGCTCACGGCCGTCGCGTCCATCACCTGGTATCGCTCACGGAGCACGTCGAGGTAGTCGATCGAGTCGAACCGGACGGCGCTCGCGTCGAGATGCGGATCGGCCGTGTAGATCCCGTCGACCTTGGTCCCCTTGAGCAACGCCTGCGCGTCGATCTCGAGCGCACGTTGCGCGGCGGCGGTGTCCGTGGAGAAGAACGGCACCCCCAGACCCGCCGCGAAGATCACGACGCGCCCCTTCTCGAGGTGCCGCTGGGCGCGCAGCGGGATGTACGGCTCGGCGATCTGCGCCATGTGGATCGCGGTCTGGACGCGCGTCGGGACGTGCGCCTTCTCGAGCGCGTCCTGGAGCGCGAGGGCGTTCATCACCGTCGGGAGCATCCCGATGTAGTCCGCGCGCGAGCGATCGATCTCCGGCGCCTGCCGGCCCCGGAAGATGTTGCCGCCCCCGACCACGACCGCGCACTGGACGCCGAGGTCGACGACGTCGGCGATCTCGTGTGCGACCATGCTCGTCTGCTTCGTCGAGATGCCGTAGCCCGTGTCGGGCGGCGCGATCACGTCTCCCGAGAGCTTCAGCAGCACACGGTGGTACAGCGGCCGGACGGCTCGCTCGGAGGTGCCTTCGCCCTCGGACATCCCGCGTACCCTACTCCGTGTCCTCGCCGAGGCGGAACCGGACGAAGCGGCGGACGGCGACCTTCTCGCCGACCTTCGCGCCGATCTCGTCCAGCAGCTGCTGGACGGTCTTGGAGTCGTCCTTCACGAACTTCTGGTCGAGGAGCACCGTCTGCTCGTAGAAGGCCTTCATCTTGCCCTCCACGATGTTCGGCACGACGTTGTCGGGCTTGCCCATCTCCTTCGCTTGGCCTTCGTAGATCAGTCGTTCGGCGTCGGCGACGTCCTTCGGGACATCGTCGCGGCTGACGAACCGCGGTGCCGACGGGCTCGCGACGTGCAGCGCGAGATCCTTCGCGAGCCGCTTGAAGTCATCCGTGTTCGCGACGAAGTCGGTCTCGCAGTTGACCTCGACGAGCGATCCGACCGTGTTGTTGAAATGGATGTAGGACTCGACGAGACCCATGTTCGCCGTCCGACTGGCGCGCTTCTCGTTCGACGCGATGCCCTTGAGCCGCAGGAGCTCCTGAGCCTTGTCGAGGTCGCCGCCGGACTCCTGGAGCGCGCGCTTGCAATCCATCATGCCCGCCCCGGTCATGTCCCGGAGCTTCTTGACCTGCTCTGCGGTGATGTCGGCCATGCGGGTCAGCTACCTTCCGGGCTCGAGGTCCCCGTGGTGGGCGCGTCGTCCTCGGTCGCGGTGGAGGTGGCAGGAGGTGCTTGCTCCGCCGGGATCGCCGGCGGTGCCGGTGCGGACTCGGCGGACGGCGCGGGATCGGGCTCGGGTTCGATCTCGGGGCCGGTGGCGCGCGTGACGACCGCCTCGCGTCCGACCTGACGGCCCTGCGAGAGCGCGTCCGCGATCAGTCGGGTGACGAGCTGGACCGATCGGATCGCGTCGTCGTTGCCGGGGATCACGTAATCGACCTCGTCGGGGTCGCAGTTCGTATCGACGATCGCGATCACCGGCAGGCCGAGCTTGCGGGCCTCGTTGACCGCGATGTGCTCCTTCTTGGTGTCGATCACGAAGACGGCGTCGGGGAGCCGATCCAGCGCCTGCATGCCGCCGAGGTTGCGCTCGAGCTTCTCGCGCTCGTGACGCAGTCGGATCGCCTCCTTCTTCGGGAGGTAGTCGAACGCGCCAGTGCGCTCCATCTCCCGGAGCTCGCGCAGACGGATCAGGCGGCGCGAGACCGTCTGGAAGTTCGTGAGCATGCCGCCGAGCCATCGGGTCGTGACGTACGGCATGCCGACGCGGGTCGCGTGCTCGACGATGACCTCTTGCGCCTGCTTCTTCGTCCCGACGAACAGGACGACGCCGCCGCGGCGGCCGAGATCGGCCGCGAAGGTGTACGCCTCCTCGAGGCCCGTGAGGGTCTTCTCGAGGTCGATGATGTAGATCCCGGAGCGCTCCCCGTACAGGTACCGACCCATCTTCGGATTCCAGCGGCGCGTCTGGTGTCCGAAGTGGACGCCTGCCTCGAGGAGCTCCCGCCTGGTGACGACAGGCACGATGCTCCCTCCTTCCGGTTTTCGCCTCCGCGCGGATCCCACCGATCGACGACCCGGTGATGAGCCGGGACCACGTGGATCGGTCCCCGCGCGTGTGAGCTCGGCGCGTCGCCGCGCCGGCGAAGGGCAGTCTACCAGCGACGATACGCGCGGCGGAGGGCTCGACGCCTCACCCGCGACCCCGGGCGCGCGCGCTCGGAGCTCGCGGGGAGCCCCGGGCGGGACCCGCGCCGAACCTGCCTCGGGTTCGCCGGACCGGCTCCTCGGGAACCACGGCCTCGACCCCGATCCATCGGTAGGCGAACGCGGCGAGGAACCCGACGTGGATCACGTTGACCGCGAACGCGAAGACCCAGGTGACGAGCGACGGGTTCGCCGTGATCGACGACCCTCCCGGTGCGAAACCGACGAGGACGGGAAGCGCGAGGAAGAAGTAGAGCGAGCAAAGGACGAGGTGCTTCGAGTTCGGGAGGAGCGCCGCGCGAGCGGATCGCCTGATCTCGTCGAGGACGGTGCGGCCCTCCCGGACCGCGGCCGTCGGGGCGAACCCCAGGAGGAACAGTCCCGCGACGAGCGCCGCGACGAACCCGAGGAACCCGATGCCGGGCCCGAGGATCGGCAGGATCAGGTTGCCCCCGACGATGATCGTCAACGACAGGACATGGACGGCGAGCACGGTGGGGAGCGCGCGGAGCCCCCGCAGGAGCCCGTACCTCGAGACACGCCCATCCTCGAGCGCCTCGACGATCCCGCCTGTCAGCAAGGCGACGACCACGGTGCGGATCAGGATCGAGACGGCGATGAAGACGAGGAATCCGGGCCCGATCCCGTAGGTCGTGCTCCCCGTCCCGAGATCGAAGTACGTACTGATCGGCGGCAGCGCGAGGACGGCGACGAGCCGTCCGGGCGTCCCCTCGAAGCCGATCGCGAGGAGCGCGAGCCACGCGAGCGCGACGAGGATCATCGGCACGATCACGAGGACCGGCTGACCGGCGACGGTGAGAACCCCTCGCGAGAGCGAACGGCCGATCCCCGGCATCGGCGACGGCCCGCTCGAAAGCATCGCGCTCCCGAACAGACCCGGACGCCGCGGGGGCGGATCGTCGGCGACGGGTTCGGCGAGCTCGGCCTCGCGCGCGGGCACCGGACGCCGTCTGCGATCGCGCTTCTTGCTCACCGCGGCTCCTCTTCGGCGTCGGCGTCCGGATCGCCGACGTCGGCCATCTCGTCGCCGTCCGCGACCTCATCGCCGGATCCCTCCTCGAGCGAGACCGGCCCGAACCTCCGCCGGTACAGGACCCCCGGGATCAGGATCATCGCGAGCGCGATCGCCGCACCGATCGCGATCCGCGGCAGCGTCACGCCCGTGTCGAGCTGGGTCGGGGATGCGACGTCGACGAGCCCACCCTCGGGATCGGACTCGAACGCGACCAGTCCGGCGTCACGGCCGCCGCTGACCGCCACGACGACGTCCGC
>DASPIF010000228.1:0-2063 GCA_035629255.1 Actinomycetota bacterium
GCCTCGGCGATCTGCTGGCCGATCTCGGGGTCCGCGGCGGAGATGGCGCCGACGTTGGCGATCTCCTCCTTGGCCTCGACGTCGCGCGACTGGTTCTTGATGTTCTCGACCGCGAGCTCGACCGCCCGCTCGATGCCGCGCTTGATCGACATCGGGTTGGCGCCGGCCGCGACGTTGCGGAGCCCCTCCTTGACGATCGCCTGCGCCAGGACGGTCGCCGTCGTCGTGCCGTCACCGGCGACGTCGTCGGTCTTCTTCGCGACCTCCTTCACGAGCTCGGCGCCGACCTTCTCGAGCGGATCCTCGAGCTCGATCTCCTTGGCGATCGAGACGCCGTCGTTCGTGATCGTGGGAGCGCCCCACTTCTTCTCGAGGACGACGTTGCGGCCCTTGGGTCCGAGCGTGATCTTCACGGCGTTGGCGAGCATGTCCATGCCGCGCTCCAGGGCCCGCCGCGCATCCTCGTCGTACGAGATGAGCTTGGGTGCCATCCGTTCTCCTCCTCGTCGTTCGACCGGTCCTGCTGCCTGCCGGGCCCGAGACGCGGTGTCGATCGGCCTCACAGGCGCCGCTCCCGAGTGCTAGCACTCGAAGCGGTCGAGTGCTAAGGATGGTACCGACGGGCTCGCGGGATGGCAAGGCCCAGGGAGACTCATCGACAGCCCGTCGTCGTCTCGAGCGCGACCGAGACGTCCCCCGCGTCCACTTCGCCGACGTCCGTGCCGCGGCCGCCGTGAGCCAGGTCGTTGCCCGCGACACCGTCCTCGGTGCGGACGCATGCGTCGAACCCTCGGCCGGCGTGGGCGACATCAGCACCATCCTCGCCGTCCACGAGGTCCGACCCCGGCCCTCCGTCGACGCGGTCGTCTCCCGGTCCGCCGACGACGATGTCGGACCCCCGACCGCCGTGGAGGGCGTCGACGCCGTCGGCCCCGTCGATCCGGTCGTTGCCGAACCCGCCGTGGACCTCGTCGTCGCCGCCGAGCGCCACCACGCGGTCGTCGCCGCCGAGCGCGCAGATCACGTCGTCGCCCTCGGTACCGCGCAGCAGGTCCGGTCCGTCGGTCCCGAGAATCGTGCACCGGACGCCGGGGCGGATCTCGGCGACCACGACCGGCTCGACGGGTGGCGATGCCACGTCCGGGCTCGCGCGCGGCGCCGTCCGCGGCGGCGGCTCGGCTGCGGTGCACGCCGCGGCGCTCAGCGCGACGATCGCGAGGAAACGAGCGCCGCCGCGGGTCGCTACGGTCCCCCGCGCGAGACCCAGTCGAGCTCGACCTCGAGCATCAGCGTCTGCCCGAGCGTGATCGGCGCCGTCGGCTCGTACTGGGGGTACTTCTCGTACAGGAGCGCGCGTCCCCGTTGCAGACGACGCCTGCCTCGTGCAGCGTGGCGCGCCCCGTGACGCTCACACCCCGCAGCCGCGACCAGTCCTCCTCATAGTCGTCGAACGCGAGACCAACGCGCGGATCCGCCCGAACGTGCTCGGTCTTCATGGTGGGGTCCGTTGCGATCAGGATCCGGTCGCCGTCAAAGACGGGGCAGACCGGAACGACGTGCGGGCCATACGGGCCGAGCGTCGCCAGCCGTGCGACGCGCGCGTCTCGGAGGAAGACGGCGACGCCCGCCGCGAGCTCGACGCTCACGCCTCGCCGCCGGCGCCCGACTCGACCATCGTGTGGATCTGCTCGACGATCTCCGCGTTCGCGAGCGTCGTCACGTCGCCTAGCGCACGACCTTGGGCCACGTCGCGGAGCAGGCGCCGCATGATCTTGCCCGAGCGCGTCTTGGGGAGGTCGTTCGTGAAGATGATCCCGTGCGGTCGCGCGATCTTGCCGATCTTGGCCGCCACGTGTTCGCGCAGCTGGGCCGCGACCTCGTCCGTCCCCTCGAACCCCGACTTCAGCGTCACGAACGCGACGATCGCCTCGCCCACGAGGTCGTCCGGACGGGACACGACCGCGGCCTCCGCGACCTTCGGGTCGTCGACGAGCGCGCTCTCGATCTCGTACGTGGACAACCGGTGGCCGGCCACGTTCATCACGTCGTCGATCCTCCCGAGC
>DASPIF010000229.1:0-3897 GCA_035629255.1 Actinomycetota bacterium
GAGGAAGGCGCGGGCGATCTCCTCCGTGGTGAGCCCGCCCAAGGTCCGCAGGGTCAGGGCGACCTGTGCGTCGAGCGCGAGCGCGGGATGGCAGCACGTGAACACGAGCTCCAGGCGCTCGTCGCGGAACGTCGTCTCCTCCATCTGGTCGGACGCGGCCTCGGGGGCCTCGAGCAGGCGCGTCTTGGCGGCGAGCGTGCGATCGCGGCGGAGGCGGTCGATCGCCCGGTTGCGCGCCGTCGTCGTGATCCAGGCGCCGGGATTGTCGGGCACACCGCGCTTCGGCCACGTCACGAGGGCCTGGGCGAACGCCTCCTGAACGGCCTCCTCGGCGAGGTCGAAGTCGCCGACGACGCGGATCAGCGTCGCGACCGCCCGCCCCTGCTCGCGCCGGAACAGGCCGTCGACGACCTCGCGGGTCGCGATGCCCGTGCGCTACCCCTCGGCGCCCATGTGGACGATCGGCCGGATCTCGATCGACCCATGCTGAGCGGCCGGGATCCTTCCCGCCGCCTCGATCGCCTGATCCAGATCCTCGGCGTCGATGAGATAGAACCCGCCGAGCTGCTCCTTCGTCTCGGCGAAGGGACCATCCGTGGTCAGCGTCCCACCGTCGCGGACGCGGACGGTCGTCGCCTGCGTGGTCGGGTGCAGCGCCTCCCCGGCCACGTAGCGACCGGAGTCCCGGAGCCACCGCGTGTACGCCTCGTACCGCTGCATCATCTCGCTTCGTACCTCCGGCGCCGCGTCGCTCCAGCCGGTCTCGTCCCCGTAGATCAGCAGGATGTACCGCATGGCGGACCTCCTCGAGATGCGGCGGCCCCCTCGGCCGCGTCCACCCTAACGACGAACGCGAACGGCTCCTATCGACACGCGCGTCCGGGCGATCCGCGGTCAGAGCCGGAAGCCGACAGAGCGTTCGGGCATCCGGAACGCCTCGTCCGCGGCGCGGATCGCGACGCGCGCGAGGTACGCGTAGCCCGCCGGCGTGAAGTGCAGGCCGTCGCTCGCTCGCATCTCCTGGAGCACGCCGCGCTCGTTGCGGACGAACGCGGTGAACCGGCCGTCGCGGTCGTCGAACGTGCTCCACGCGTCGACGTAGGTGGCGAGCGGCTCGGCGGCGGCCGCGTCCTCGTAGATGCCGTTCACCCGCCGGTAGAACGCCCAGCGACGGCGGTCCCTCACCACGGGGAGGCCGACCCATACCACGTGGGTGCCGCTCGCGGTCGACTCGCGCAGGAAGGCCTGCGCAGACGCGCGGTACGCCTCCACCCACGCAGTGCTCCCGGTCGGGATCGAACGACCGTCCGATGTGAGCTGGGGCTGTGCATCGTTCGTGCCGAGCATGATGAAGAGGAGGTCCGGCCGGAACTTCGCCTGGATCTCGCGCATCGCGCGCGGCCAGCTGAAGTAGTCCCTCCGCGAGAGGCCGGTCGACTGACGTCCGAGCGCGAGGACGCGCGCGAGGTCCGGGTCGAAGGCCTGGACGATCGCGGCACCGAGCCCCTGCGACAGCGAGTCGCCGACGACCGCGACCCGCAGTGGGGTGTCCGACGTCGGCGTCCTGAGCTCGATCTCGGGTTCCGCCGGCCCGTCACCTCTGCCACCATCGCCACCCGCCTCGCCACCGGGTTCCTCCCCGGGCCCCGGCCCCGCCGGCTCCGGGCCGGTGGGCGTCGCCGGGTCGAGCGAAGGCAGCGGCGGGAGCTCGAAGTCCGGCAGCTCGAGCTCTCCACCGGCCTGGACGTCCGGATCGTCGCCGAGCGCGCGGAGCGCGCCCTCGGCGATCGGCGTGATCCCGAGCATGTCGGAGATCCCCGTGATCGGGCGTAGGACCGCGAGCGCGACGCTCCGCCGCGCCCCGACGGGCCCCGTCTCCGCGTTGCGTTCGAGGACCGGCGCGAACAGCAGCGTCCATACGACGAGGCAGACGACGATCGCGACGCCAACCTCACGCGCGGACCGTCGCCGTCGCGCCGGCCGGCCGTCCTCGGTCCGAGGCTCGGTGGTGCGCTCGATCGACGGGAGGACGTCTCGTGCCATCGCTCAGAACCGGAAGTAGATGAAGGGGGCGACGCCCTGCGGCCCGAGCGACGTGGTCACGAACAGGACGGTCGCGAGCATCGCGCCCTGCAGCGCGGGCGCGAGCCGGGAGAACCCGACCTGGATCCGCGGCCCGATCGATCGAGGGACGTTCTGGAGCGCCAGCATCCCGACGATCGTGCCGGCGACGCCGAGCGTCACGAGCGACGTCGGCTCGTTCCAACCCGTCACGAGACGTCCGAGGACGGAGAAGGCGCTCGAGACCGAGTCGGCGCGGAAGAAGACCCACCCGAGGCAGACGAGATGGAAGGTCACGATGCGCGCGCGGAGGATCGCCGCGGCCGACGTCAGCGTCTCCTCGCCTCGACGGGCGCGGCGCCACCGGCCGACGACCTGCCCGACCCCGTGCAACCCGCCCCACAGCACGAACGTCCAGCCGGCGCCGTGCCACAGGCCGCCGAGCAGCATCGTCGCCATGACGTTGAACGCGGTGCGGACGCGACCGCGACGGCTCCCGCCGAGGGGGATGTAGAGGTAGTCGCGCAACCAGCGCGAGAGCGTGATGTGCCACCGCCGCCAGAAGTCCTGCAACGACGTCGCCGCGTACGGCCGCTCGAAGTTCGTCGGGAACGAGAAGCCGAGGAGTTCGGCCACGCCGATCGCGATGTCCGTGTACGCGCTGAAGTCGGTGTAGATCACGATCGCGTAGCCGTAGACCGCGAACAGCACCTCGAGCGCGGAGTGGGCGCCGGGCGCGCCGAAGACCGGGTCGACGATGTTCGTCGCGAGGAAGCTCGAGACGACGATCTTCTTGAACAGCCCGCCGAAGATCAGGTACGTCGCCCGCGAGACGTCGATCGAGCTCGCGTCGCGGCGGCGGCGGATCTGCGGCAGGAGCTCGTCCCCCCGGACGATCGGGCCCGCGACGAGGTGCGGGAAGAACGACAGGTAGACGAAGACGTCGAGGGGCGGTGAGGGCACGATCTCCAGCCGCGAGACGTCGACCACGTAGCTGATCGCCATGAACGTGTAGAACGAGATCCCGACGGGCAGCACGATCTGGAGCAGCGGCAGCGGCGCCGAGATCCCGACGTCGTCGAACGCGTTCGCGAGGCTGAGCGCGAAGAACCCGTAGTACTTGAACCAGGCGAGCGGCAGCAGGAGCGCGATCACCGATAGCTTGGTCCGTCGCGAGCGCACCTGGCTCGACCTCGCACGCTCGACCCACGCCGCGCCGACGTGCGCGAGCACACTGACCAGCGCGAGCAGCCAGACGAGATGGACGTCCCACCACGCGTAGAACACGTAGCTCGCCACGAGGGCGAACCACTTCCATGCGCGCCGGTACGGGTTCAGGACCCAGTGCAGCGCGAAGACGACGACGAAGAAGATCGCGAAATCGATGGTCGGGAACAGCATCCGGTTGTGGGTACCTCGCCGCCGGTACGGGACGTATGCGAGGCCGAGCCTCGGCCGAGGCGGCCACATCGGACGGGGGGAGGACGCACGCCGCGGTCGCCCCGGAGCCCGGACCGGTCGGATGGGACGGCCATGGGGTTCCGGTTCAACGGCTAGGCTAGCGAACCTCCATGGCTCGGGCACCCGAACCGCTCGACTTCCTCGAGATCGACCGTCTGCTCAGCGACGAGGAACGCGCGATCCGCGACGCGGTCCGCGAGGTCGTCGCCGATCAGGTCCTGCCCGGCATCGGGGATTGGTTCGAGCGCGGTGAGTTCCCCCGCGAGGTGACGAAGTCCCTCGCCGATCTCGGGCTCCTCGGGATGCACCTCGAGGGCTACGGCTGCGCGGGGACGAACGCGGTCTCCTACGGCCTGGCGTGCCTGGAGCTCGAGT
>DASPIF010000230.1:0-4623 GCA_035629255.1 Actinomycetota bacterium
GCCGAACCATCGCATGCGATCGGACGCCCCCGCTCAGCCGACCCCGAGGCCGGTCATCAGCGCCCGGAGCGACAGCCCGAAGGAGATGAACGACGCGAACGCGAACGGGACCCAGGGCCGCGTCCTGAAAGAGTCATCGCGAGCGAGCGCGTGGGCGATCCCGAGGATCACGAGCGGCCCGACCCCGTACACGATGTGGAGCCCGTCGCTCGTCCGCCGCCCGAGCAGGAGGAGGAGCACGCCGACAACCGCCTGGGCGAACGCGACGATCTGCGCGACCATCAGCCACCGCCAGAACAGATCGCCCGCCTGACGGCGCGCGATCCACAACCCGAGTCCGAACAGCCAGCCGATGGCGAACACGCCAACGACGAGGAAGCCGATCCATCGATGGAGCTCGCTCACGGCAGCCGCATCCTATGGGTCGAACGCGGGTCGAGGCCGCGCGTGGGCCCGGTCAGGCGTCGACGCCGCGAAAGGTTGTCCCGCCGCGAGCGTCCTCGTCCTTGTTGAGACGGCGGGACAGGTGCAGGCCCTCCAGCGCGAACTCGATCGCCGAGGCGGCGATCCCGGGGCTCTCCTCCTCGACGCCGAGCCGCTCGAGCAGGCGAGACAATCCCGGGAGCTCGCCGAACCGCGCGAGGATCTCGCTCGCCGAGGTGAGATCCGAGGTCTCGACCGCGAACCCCTCCTGGAATCTGGACAGGACGGGCTGGAAGTCGAAGCCCGACAGGCGTGTCCGGAAGACCTCCAGCTCGGCGCCCTTGAGCGCCCTCGAGAGGATCTCCTCCTCCCGGCCTTCCTCGATCGTGTCGAACTCGATCCGGCCGAGGCTCGACGCGGTCACCGCGGGCAGATCGCACGGACGCGGGACCGCCTCCGGCTCCCCGGTGCGCGCGGCACGTCGCACCGCGGCGGCGGCGAGCGTCTCGAGGTTGCCGATCGAGTAACGCACGCTCACGCCGCTCCGGTGGTTCACGTGGGGCGAGCGACGGAGGTCGGCCGTGAGCGCCGCGACGACCTCCTTCATATAGAGAGGGATCCGCAGGGGTGCGTCGCCCGCCGCCGGCCGCATCTCCTGCTCCATGATGCGGATCTCCTCGGCGAGGGTCTCCGGGTAGTGCGTACGGACCTGCGTGCCGAACCGGTCCTTCAGCGGAGAGACGATCCGTCCGCGGTGCGTGTAGTCGTCGGGGTTCGCCGTCGCGACGAGCAGCAGGTCGAGCGGCAGACGGACGCGGTAGCCGCGGCTCTGGACGTCGCGCTCCTCCAGGATGTTGAACAGCGCGACCTGGATCCGCTCGGGGAGGTCCGGGAGCTCGTTGATCGCGACGATCCCGCGGTTCGTCCTCGGGATCATCCCGTAATGGATCGTGAGCTCGTCGCCGAGGTACCGGCCCTCGGCGACGCGGATCGGGTCGACGTCGCCGATCAGGTCGGCCACGCTCGTGTCAGGCGTCGCGAGCTTCTCCGCGTACCGATCCTCGGCGGCGATCCACGAAAGCGGGACGGCGTCGCCGTCCTCGGCGATCACCGCGCGACACCGAGCGCAGATCGGGTGATAGGGGTGGTCGTTCACCTCACACCCGGCGACCGCCGGTGTCTCGCGATCCAAGAGGTCGACGATCCTGCGGATCAGCCGCGTCTTTGCCTGTCCGCGCTCACCGAGCAGGATCAGGTCGTGGCCGGCGAGGATCCCGCGCTCGAGCGCCGGCAGGACCGAGTCGTCGAAGCCGACGATCGCGGGGAACAACGCCTCGCCGCGACCCAGCTTGGAGAGCAGGTTCGCGCGGAGCTCCTCCTTCACGGTCCGATCGGGATATCCCTCGGCGCGGAGGTCGGCGATCGTCGTGGCTCGGGGCACGGACCCACCCTACCGACGTTCCGCGTTACGACGGGCTCGAGACGCGGTCCGGGCCCGGTCGCCCACGTCCCCCATCCGGCTCAGCCTGCGGAGCGGTCCTCCATCAGTGCGAGGTTGTTCCCGTCCGGGTCCTTGAAGAACGCCATCCACAGCTCCGACGACCCGTCGCGATGCACCACGTGCGGTGCATCCACGAACGACGCGCCGCGGCGCTCGAGCTCCGCGTGCGCCTCGGCGATGTCCTCGACGCGGAAGTACAGGACCGGGTTCGAACGAAAGGACTCGTCCTCGGGGACACCGAGGTACAACCGGACGCCGTCGCAGTCGAAGAAGGCCATCGGCTGACCGGGGACCCGGAACAGGAATGGCAGGCCGAGGACGTCGCGGTAGAAGGTCACTGACCGGTCGACGTCGGTGACACTCACGTGGATCTGTCCGATCGTTCCGAGTCCCTCGAACGCCATCCCACCCTCCGTTCACTCCCGCCGGGGTCGGTCATTCACATCTGCAATATTTCATGCTATGAAGTTCGTCGTCAAACCATGACGATCCCGCCGATCCCTCGAGGACTCCCGGATGACCGCGCGACCCGGACGGCGAACCGGCTCCACTCGCTCGCGATCCATCTCCTCCGACAGGTGGCGCAGGTCGACCGTGAGATGGGTCTGACGCCGGAACGCGCTTCGGTCCTGTCGGTGCTCGCGTTCGGGGGGCCGAAGACGATCGGTCAACTCGCGCGGGCGGAGCGGGTCTCACCACCGGCGATCACGCGGATCGTCGACGGCCTCGAGACCGCCGGGCTCGCAGAGCGCCGACGGAGCGACGAGGACCGCCGAGTGGTGTTCGTCTCCGTGACGGCGGACGGTCGCAGGCTGATGGAACGCGGCCGGGCCCGGCGCGTCGAGACGCTCGCCGCCGGGCTTCGAGCGCTCGAACCCGGGGACGTGCGTTCGCTGGAAGCGGCGACCGACGTGCTCGAGCGCGTGGTTGACGGCTGACGGCCGTGTCGTCGAGCGCTGGTACCGTCGCGCACGTGCGGTCGCTGGAGGAGATCCTCGCCGGCCTGAACCCTGCGCAGCGCGAGGCCGCCGAGGCCGTTCGGGGGCCGGTCGCGATCCTCGCGGGAGCGGGGACCGGTAAGACGTCGACGATCACCCATCGCATCGCGGCGCAGGTCGTGTCCGGGACGTTCCCGGCCTCGAGCGTGCTCGCCGTGACCTTCACCGAGAAGGCCGCTCGAGAGCTGAAGGAGCGGCTCGCCCGGCTCGGCGTCGAGGGCGTGGAGGCGCGCACGTTCCACTCCGCCGGCCTCGCGCAGCTGTCGAGGCTGTGGCCGGCCTACATGGGCACACGGCTCCCCGAGGTCCTCGAGGGGAAGGGGCCGCTGATCGCGTCGCTCGCGAACGCGCTTCCGCCGCCGCACCGGTTCCTGCCCAGACGCGAGCTCGCCAACGAGATCGAGTGGGCCAAGAACCGACTCGTGGGGCCCGACGGGTACCTCGAGGAGCTCGATCGCGCGGGCCACGACCCACCGATCCCCGAGCCGCTGATGCTCCGCGTCTACGAGGGTTACGAGCGCCGCAAGGAGCGGATCGGACGCATCGACTTCGAGGACATGCTCGGCCTGTGTGTTCGCCTGTTCGACGAGCATCCCCAGGCTGCGGAGGCCGTCCGCGAGCGGTACCACGCGTTCACGGTGGACGAGTACCAGGACGCGAACGCGCTTCAGCAGGCCTTGCTCGATCGGTGGCTCGGCGACCGCGACGACCTCTGCGTCGTCGGGGACGACTACCAGACGATCTACTCGTTCACTGGGGCCTCACCCGATCACCTGCTGTCGTTCCCCAAGCGCTTCCCGGATGCGACGATCGTGCGGCTCGAGGAGAACTACCGGTCTTCGCCGCAGGTGCTGACCGTGGCGAACGCCCTCGCCGTCCATCTGGGCGGGTTCTCCAAGCGGCTCCGCTCCACCCGCGCCGACGGTCCGGGTCCGACCGCCCGGCAGCTTCCCGACGCCGACGCGGAGGTCGCGTTCGTCGTCGATGAGATCCGACGCCTCCGCGACCGAGGTCTCGCGTTCGAGGACATCGCGATCCTCTATCGGATCAACGCGCGCTCCGGACCGTACGAGGAGGCGCTCGGCGCGGCGGGGATCCCGTACCAGGTCCGCGACGGCGCGTTCCTGGCGCGTCCCGGGCCGCGCGCCGTGCTGGGACGGTTGCAGCGAGCGAGCGGACCGGCGCGAGACGCGGTCGACGCGGTGACCACGGCGCTGGGGTTCGACGAGGCGGCCCAGCCCGAGGACGCCGGGGAGGTCACGCGACAGGCGGACATGGCCCGGCTCCGCACGCTTGCGGCCGAGTTCACCGAGGCGACCCCCGGCGGTGACGTCGCCGCGTTCCTCGCGGAGCTCAAGGAGCGGTTCTCCAGGGAGCGCACCGGGCGCGGCGTCAACCTGCTGACGTTGCACCGGGCCAAGGGGCTCGAGTGGGAGGCGGTCTTCCTCCCGCGTCTGCTCGATGGCGAGCTCCCGTTCCGGGCGGGCCGCTCGATCTCCGATCCGCGCGAGGAGCGCCGGCTCCTCTACGTGGGCCTCACGCGCGCTCGGACGCATCTGTACCTCAGCTGGCCGAACGAGGCTCGGGCGAAGCCGTCGCCGTTCCTCGTGGAGCTCGGCGCCGGTGACGTCGCGCGCGCGGCCGCGAGGAAGCCGCCCGCGCGCACGCCGGTAACGGCGCCGGCGGGCGGTCCCCTGTTCG
>DASPIF010000231.1:0-3126 GCA_035629255.1 Actinomycetota bacterium
GCGATGCGTGACCGTCGCGACCGTCTCGCGCGACGTCGATGCGAGGGGAGCACGTCGAGATGCGGAAGGTCCTGGTCCTCGCCGCCGCGTCGACGATCGCGCTCGGCGCGTTCGCCGCGCCGGCGCCGGCGATCGTCGACGGCCACGAGGACGGCGACCTCCACCCGAACGTCGGGATGCTGATCTCGCGGTTCGACGGCGAGCTCGGATGGCTCTGCTCGGGGACGCTGATCTCGCCGCGGGTGTTCCTCACCGCCGCGCACTGCATCGTCGCGCTCGAGGAGGAGGGGATCGGCGCGCACGCCGTCTGGGTGTCGTTCGCGGAGCGGTTCTCCGCCGACGTCCGGATGCACCGCGGCACGTACCACCGCCATCCCGACTACGGGACCTCCCGCACGGATCCGTACGACATCGCGGTGGTCGTGCTCGACCGCGCGGTCCGCCGCATCACCCCCGCGCGGCTGCCCGAGGCCGGCCTCCTCGAGCGCGAGGACCTGTCGTCGGCGACGTTCACCGCGGTCGGCTACGGGGTCGAGCGCACGCACGGCGACCCCGGCGGCGGCGAGCGCCGCTACGCGCTCCAGTCGGTGCGGCGTCTCGACGGGCCCTGGCTCAAGCTCGCGATGAACAGCGACAGCGGTGGGACCTGCTACGGAGACTCGGGCGGCCCGCACTTCCTCGGTGGCAAGCGCTCGAACCTGATCGTCTCGATCACCGTGACGGGCGATCCGAACTGCCGCTCGACCGACCTCACGTACCGGCTCGACATCGCATCGACGCGATCGTTCCTCGGCGACTACGTGAACCTCCCGTAGCTCCCGAAACGTCACCGGTTCTCGGGCGAACGTCGACTAGCCTCGGCGCGATGCGGACGCCCCGCCGGTCGAACGCGCTCCATCGCTACGGGCCGCTCGTGCTCGTCGGGATCGTCGTCGTCTTCAACCTGTGGGTGCTCCGGGCCGAAGCGACGCCGGTCAACAACCTGAACGACGGCTCGGTCCACCGCTCGATGATCGCGTGGGCCGAGCGGCGGTGGAGCGCCGGCGACGTCCCGCTCGACGGCTGGTACCCGCAGCTCGGGCTCGGCTCGAGCCGGTTCCACCACTACCAATCGCTCCCGCACGTCCTGACGGGCCTCGTCTCGACGGTGACCGGGTCCGAACCGGCGTACTCGTGGTCGCTCTACCTGCTGCTCGCGCTCTGGCCGATCTCGGTGTACCTGGGCGGACGGATGTGGGGGCTCGGCCGGTGGCGCAGCGCCTGCGCGGCGCTCGCCTCGCCGTTGATCGTCAGCGCGCCGACGCTCGGGTACGAGTGGGGCTCGTACGCGTGGCGCGGCTACGGGACGTGGACCCAGGTGTGGGGCATGTGGCTGCTGCCGTTCGCGTGGGGGCTCGGGTTCCGGGCGATCTCGCGGGGACGCTCGTACGCGTGGGCGGCGCTCGCGATCGCGCTGACGATCGCGGTGCACCTGCTGACGGGGTACCTCGCCCTGCTGTCGCTCGTGATCTTCGCGATCGTGCGTCCGACGAAGATCGTGCGACGCGTCGCGCGCGGCGCGCTCGTCGGCGTCGGCGCGTTGCTGATCGCGGCGTGGGTCGTCGTGCCGCTCCTGCTCGACCGCGCGTACACGATCCAGGACGAGTTCTCGCGCGGCAAGGTCTACTACGACTCGTTCGGCGCGCCGCAGATCCTGCGGTGGGCGGCCTCTGGGGAGCTGTTCGACCGCAACCGGTTCCCGGTGCTGTCGCTGCTCGTCGCGCTCGGCCTGCTCATCTGCCTGTGGCGGCTCCGCCGCGACGAGCGCGGACGCGCGCTCCTCGGCGTCGGGGTGCTCTCGCTCGTCCTCTTCTTCGGGCGCGAGACGCTCGGCGACGCGCTCGCGTTGCTCCCCGGCTCGGGCGATCTGTTCCTACGGCGCTACGTGTTCGGGGTGCACCTCGCCGGGCTGTACCTGCTCGGGTACGGGCTCGCGTCGGTGGGACGCTCGACCATCGGACTCGCGCGACGGCGGATCCGCGTCCTGCGCCCGTCCGTCGCCGTGGCGATCGCGTCGATCGTCGCGATCGCGGCGCTGTCGCCGGCGTGGATCGAGCGCGAGCGATGGGCCTCGCAGGGCGCCGAGTGGATCCACGAGCAGCGCGCCGACGACGCGACGGACGGCGCCGACGTCGTCGAGCTCGTGCGGACGGCCGAGCGGCTCGGCCCGGGTCGGATCTACGGCGGGATGCGATCGAACTGGGGCTCGATGTACCGCGTCGGGCAGGCGCCGCTGTACACCGTGCTGACGAACCTCGACGTGCATGGGCTCGGGTTCACGCGGCCGACGTGGTCGCTCGCATCGCCGGCCGAGTACCGGTTCCGCGATGCGAGCGCGTCGCACTACGACGTCTATGACGTCCGCTGGGTGATCGCGCCCGCCGACCGAACGCCCCCGGTCCCCGAGGCCGAGCGGGTGGCGACCGCGGGGCGGCACGTCCTGTACCGGATGCCGACCGACGGCGTCGTCGACGTCGTCGACATCGGCGAGCCGATCGAGGCCGACCGCCTCGACCTCGGCATCAAGATCGCACCGTGGTTGAGCGGCGATCTCCCGGGACGGCACGTCTATCCGGGCATCGCGTTCGAGGGGTTCGAGGCCGCGGCGCCGACCGTCGACGGACGCGAGATCCCCGAGATCCCGCCGGGCACGGTCGCGGAGTTCGAGGAGAACCTCGACGAGGGCGTCGTCACCGCCACGGTCGATCTCACGCGACGCGGCGCCGTCCTGCTCAAGGCGTCCTTCGACAACCGGTGGACCGTGACCGTCGATGGCAACGAGGCCGAGCCCCAGATGTTCGCTCCGGGGCTCGTCGGGCGCTCGCTGCAACCCGGTCGGCACGAGGTCGTGTTCGCCTACGCGCCGTTCCCCCGGTACGACGTGCTGCTGCTCGTCGGGGCGATCACGTTCGTCGGGCTGCTGGTGATGCCGCGGCGGCTCGCGCGCCGCTCGGCTCGCCGCCGCTAGCTCTCGGCGTCCGCGCCCGTCGCGGGGACGGGGTCGCCGCTGCCCGTTGCGTCGTGCGTGATGCGGTCGGCGAGAGACGGGTCGAGGCGCACGGCCTCCTCGAGCTCGTGCCGTCCGCG
>DASPIF010000232.1:0-3052 GCA_035629255.1 Actinomycetota bacterium
TGGTCGCGAACGCGATCGCACGGCGGCCGTTCCTCGCCGGCGACGCCGGAGGGTGGGTCGAGCGTCGGCGCGACCATCTGCGTCAGGTGCGCGTCCGTGCGCTCGAGGTCCGGGCCGGGGTCGCGCTGGCGAACGGGGACACCGTCGGCGCCGCGGCCGACGCCGAGCTGGTGATCGAGCTCGACCCGTACCGGGAGACGGCGCACGTCGTCCTGATGCGCGCGAACGCCGCGGCAGGCAACACCGCGAAGGCGCTCGCCGCCTACGAGGCCCTGCGGTCGCGGCTCGCCGACGAGCTCGGCGCGGCGCCGTCGCCGCAGGCCGAGTCGGCCTATCTCGAGATCCTGCGCGCGACGGGTTAGCGCTTGTCGTCGACGCGGACGTCGTCGCGCACGACGCGGACGACGACCTCGGTCTTGTCCTTGTCCTTCGAGCGCTTCGACACGAGCTTCTTGAGGACGAACGCGCCGCCCGCCGTCCCCACGATCGAGCCGAGGATCCCCTTGAGGGAGCGCAGCGGTGCCGGGATCCGGTCCTCGAGCTCCTTGATGTCGTCCTCGAGCCGTTGGCGCGTCTGCTCGATCTCCGTCACCTTGCGAGTTGCTTCTTCGCCCACTGGGCGTCCTCCTTCAAGGTCTGCTGCGTGAGCTCGGGTGTCGCCGACGCGCGGAGCGCGGGCCGGGCCGCGAGCATCAAGACGAGCGCGATCAGCACGAACACGCCGGCGACGATCAGGTTCGCCGCCCAGCGGGGAAGGACGAGATCGAGCGCCGCCGCGCCGGCGACCGCGAGGAAGATCGCGGCGAGGAGCGCCATCACACCTGCCGCGACCATGAGGGCGATGCCCTTGGCCTTGGCGGAGACGGCCTCCTTCACCTCGATCTTGGCGAGCTCGACCTCTTGCCGCACCAGCGTTCTCGCGCCGTCCACGACGCTCGAGACGACCGTCCCGATCGGGCGCCTGCCCCTCGGAGGCGGCGGCGCGGTCGTGCCGGCGACTCCCGTCACGCTGCTCGGATCGCTGACCATGGAACCTCCCCTTTTCCCTACGATCGTGCCTGAGCACGCGCGGTCTCCGTTGGCTCCCGGGGTTCTACCCGCGCGGGGGCATCTCCGCACGGGTCGCATCGCACCTCCGCAGGTCCCCTTGTCCATCCACGCGGGCTGGGTTACGCGGTCGTCGGCACCGAGGATGATGCGGCGTACGCGTCGCATCTCCGCGTCGAGCGGATGCTCCTTGGCGTCGAACCACCGATCCACGTCCGGGTTGCGCGCTTCACGGTGCGATCGTAGGCCACCCCGCCCCCAGGGTGCGCTCGGTCCCTCAGCGGCGCTCGAGGGCGATCACGGGGATCCTGCGTCCGCCGCTCTTCGACGGGTACTCGGCGAAGCTCCGCCGCCGCTCGACCTGGCGGGCATACAGCGCCTCTCGCTCGGCGTCGTCCTGGATCTCGATCGCGCGGACGGGGATCGTCTGCGCCCCGACCTCGATCTCCACGTCCGGGTTGGCAAGGAGGTTCCGGTACCAGTCCGGATGCGTCGGTGCGCCTCCCTTGCTCCCGAACACGACGAAGCGGTCCCCGTCCGGCAGATAGACGAGGGGGTTGACGCGTTCTCGTCCGGTCTTCGCGCCTCGCGAGTGCAGGAGCAGCATCGATGCACCCTCGAAGGTGCCGCCGACGCGGCCCTCGTTCGCGCGGAACTCCTCGATGATTTGCGTGTTCCAGTCGCTCATCGCCCACTCGTCCTTCCTCCACGTACCGCAACGCCCCGGCTCGTCCCATGCTTCCCGCCGCGGAGCGGCGCTATCGTCCCGGCATGCGCCTGCCGGTGATGCCGCCCGTCTCGCCGATGCTCGCCAAGTCGGTCGCCGAGATCCCGACAGGGGACTACTCCTACGAGCCCAAGTGGGACGGCTTCCGCTCGATCGTGTTCCGTGATGGCGACGAGGTCGAGATCGGGAGCCGCAACGAGCGTCCGATGACGCGCTACTTCCCCGACGTGGTCGAGGCCGTCAAGACGAACCTGCCCGAGCGGTGCGTCGTCGACGGCGAGATCGTCGTCCCCGATCCGAGCGGCGAACGGCTCGAGTTCGAGACGCTGCAGCAACGGATCCACCCTGCCGACAGCCGGGTCAAGCTCCTCGCGGCGCAGACGCCGGCGCACTTCATCGCGTTCGATCTCCTCGCGCTCGACGACCACGGGCTGATGAAGGAGCCGTTCGTCGAGCGGCGCCGGCTGCTCGAGGACGCGTTCGCGAGGGCGAGGTCGCCCGTGCATCTCACGCCGGCCACCAAGGAGCACGCCACCGCGGAGCGCTGGTTCGACGAGTTCGAGGGCGCGGGCCTCGACGGCGTCGTCGCGAAGCCCCTCGACGTGACGTACCAGCCCGACAAGCGGGTCATGTTCAAGATCAAGCACGTGCGGACCGCGGATTGCGTCGTCGCGGGATACCGCGTGCACAAGACGGACGAGCGCGCGATCGGGTCGCTGCTGCTCGGTCTGTACAAGCCGAACGGCGACCTCGCGAACGTGGGCGTGGTCGGCGCGCTCCCGATGGCCCAGCGGCGGACGCTGTTCGACGAGCTCCAGCCCCTCGTGACGACGTTCGACGAGCACCCGTGGAACTGGGCGCGGGAGGAGGTGGGCACGAGGACGCCGCAGCACTCCGCCGGCAGCCGCTGGGCGTCGGGCAAGGACCTCTCGTTCGTGCCGCTGCGTCCCGAGCGCGTGGTCGAGATCCGCTACGACCACATGGAGGGCGATCGCCTCCGGCACACCGGTCAGTTCGTCCGGTGGCGCCCCGACCGTGATCCGAGGTCCTGCACGTACGAGCAGCTCGAGGAGCCAGTGACGTACGACCTCGGCGAGATCCTTGGTTCGGCCAAGAAGCGACGTCGCCGCTCGGGCTGATGCGCTACGTCGCGCTGCTCCGGGGCATCAACGTCGGCGGCAAGAACCTCATCAGGATGACCGACCTGAAGGCGAGCTTCGAGTCGCACGGCTTCGAGGACGTCTCGACCTACATCCAGAGCGGCAACGTCCTGTTCCA
>DASPIF010000233.1:0-2746 GCA_035629255.1 Actinomycetota bacterium
CGGGGAGCACCGGTCGCCGCGGGCGCGCGCAACACGACGTGGTCCCCCCGCCGGACCACGATCCGGTGCTCCGAGAGGTCGGCCTCGACCGAGATCGTCGTCTCGTCATCCTCGAGGCCGCGCAACCGCATCCAGCCCTGCCGGTCACCGGCGACGTACGGCACCGAGACCAGCCCGTACCGGCCGTCCGGGGACACACGCTGGATCCACGCGACGAGCGGCTCGCCGTAGAACCTTGACGCCGGCGGCATCGTCCCGACCGTGCGGCCACCGCCGGGGCGGACGGTGATCGGGACGGCCCGCTCGATGCCGACGATCAGCTCGCCGGGCGGCTCCGGGACGGGTTCCTCGACGGGCTCCGGCGTTTCGACGGGCTCTTCGTCGGGAGCCGCCAACGACGGACCGTCGCGCTCCGCGGCGCGGACGAGCGAGATCGACGGCCAGCCGCCGACGGAACCGACCGGCGCGTCGCGCACGCGGTCGGGCGCGGCCGACGTGTTCGTCGCCGGCAGGATCGCGATCGCGACGAGGGTCGCGGGGATCCAGGCGCGACGGCCGCGGGGACGGCCGGGAGGACGCAGGGCCATGCCACCGGTATCGGTGCGTCCTCAGCTCGCGTTCAGGTGGGCCGGCGCGTTCTGCCCAGGTGGCCTCGGCCGTCGGCGCATCGACATCCGCCGTCCGGCCGACGCCGTCAGTCGAGGCAGTCGCCGGTGTCGACCGGAGCCGTCTCGCCGACCGCCTGGTCGATCCGGGGGGCGATTTCGTTCGCCGAGATCGCGTAGCCGACGGCCTCCTCCGTCGTCGACGCCGCGAAGACGACACCGGCGACCGTCCCGTCGGGCAAGACGAACGGCCCGCCGGAGTTCCCCGGCCGGACGGTCGCCTGGATCTCGATGATGTCGCGCGCCGGGTCACCCTCGCCGTAGATGTCGCGTCCCTCGATGCCGTCCCACGTCCGGAGCACCGCGGCGCGTCCGCCCGTGAGCGGTCCGCCCCCCGGATAGCCGAGCACCGCGCCGCGATCGCCCCGTTCCACATCGGTGACGGAGAGCGCGAGCACCGGCCCCGGCGAGGTCGCGAGGTGCAGGATCGCGATGTCGAGGTCGGGATCGAAGACGACGGTGCGCGCCTCGGCGCTCTCCGTCGTCGTCGTGGTCTGCACGAACGGCGACGTGACGCCCGCGACGACGTGCGCGTTCGTCACGACGTACCCGTCCGCGGCGACGAACCCCGAGCCCTCCTGGACCTGGCCGCAGGCCTCGCCCACGATCCGCACGGTGCTGTCGCGCGCGAGCGCGAACACCGCTCTCGTCTCGGCCTTCGAGGGCTCGCGCACCGGCTCGGCGGGCAGCGGCGGGATCCCAGAGAACACGTCGGGGAAGCCGAACCGGTTGAAGAACCGGCGGACCTGCGACAGCAGCGACGGCGGGGGCGGCAGGGTGTCGTCGAGGGTGCGGACGATCGCGGACCCGCGGATCTGCCGCGACACGTCGGGGAACGGCCCGTTGACGAGGTTCAGCGCGACGAACCAGATCGCGAGCAGTGACGCGGCGACCGCGACCATAGAGCCGCCTGCGGCGTCGGCACTCTTGAAGCGCGTCGCCCGCGCGCGCGTTCGCAGCCGCGACCCGAACATCCAGCCGATCGCGTCCCCGATCGCCGCGAACCCGATCAGCACGCCGGTCGCGACGGTCGCTTGCGCGAGCGGGCTCTCGACGACGTCGGCGATCCACGGCGCGATCACGGCGCCGACGGCGAGTCCGACGAGGAGGCCGCCGAACGACAGCGACTGCAGCGCGAGCCCTCGGCGATAGCCGGAGAACGCGGCAAGGACGAGTCCGGCGAGCAGGACGAGGTCGACGAGGTTCACGGCGGCCCATCGTCGCACGCGGCGCGGTGGGAGGACCGCCTAGACTGCCGACGTGGTCACGATCGCCCACATCTCCGACCCCCACGTCGGCTCGCCCTACTTCGTGCCGAACCTGATGAACCGCGTGATCGTCGAGCTGAACGAACTCGCGCCGGATGCGGTGATCTGCAGCGGCGATCTGACGAACGAGGGGTACCGGCAGGAGTTCAAGAACTGGATCGCGTACGCCGAGCGGATCCAGGCCCCGATCTACACCGTTCCCGGCAACCACGACGCCCGCAACGTCGGCTACCTCCACTTCGAGGAGCTCGTCGGCGACCGTCACTGGTCCGTCGACGTCCAGGGCGTGCGGATCGTGGGCGTTGACTCGAGCGAGCCCGACCTCAACGAGGGCCAGGTCGGCCGCGAACGCTACCGCTGGCTCCGTGAGCGCTTCTCGGTCGAGGCCGACCTCAAGGTGTTCGTGCTCCACCACCACCTCCTGCCGATCCCCGGGACCGGTCGAGAGCGCAGCATGGTCAACGACGCGGGTGACCTGCTCGAGGAGCTGATCAGCAGCGGCGTGCAGATCGTCCTGTCCGGCCACAAGCACGTCCCGTACGTGTGGCGGCTCGAGGACCTGTACGTCGCCAACGCCGGGACGGTGGCCTCGCTCCGGCTCCGGGGGTACACGAAGCCCTGCTACAACGTGCTCGAGTTCGAGGGCGACGAGGTCAAGATCACGCGCCGCTACCCGTTCGGCGGCGGCAAGGTGATCGCCCATTTCTCGCTGTCGACCGGTGAGCAGTACGTCCGTGAGCTCGAGCCGCCGGTACAGCAGGCTTCACGCGAGCCCGCCACCCAGGGGGAGTGACCGACACCCCGCATCGGCAT
>DASPIF010000234.1:0-2418 GCA_035629255.1 Actinomycetota bacterium
GCGAAGATGGCACACCTCTCGCACCTCGCGCAGGTAGCCGTGCGGCGCGGCGAAGACCCCACCCGCGCCGATGACGGGCTCGCAGAAGAAGGCGGCAACGCGGCCGGGACCGGCGCGATCGATCGCCTCGCGCAACGCGTCGACCGAATCCCACGGAACCTTGACGACCTCGTCGACGAGATGGCCGTAGCCGGACGCGTTCGCCTCGATGCCCGCAAGGCTCGTCCCCGCGATGTGCATCCCGTGGTACGCCCGCTCCCGCGTGATGAACGAGACGCGGTTCGGCTCGCCGCGGAGCTGCCAGTAGCGGCGCGCCATCTTCGCGGCGGTGTCGATCGAGTCCGACCCACCGCTCGTCAGGAAGATCTTGCTGTCCGCGGTCGGCGCGAGCGCCGCGACGCGCTCGGCGAGCTCGATCGCACGTCGGTTCGAGAAGTCACCGAACGTCGAGTACGAGGGGAGCTTGCGGATCTGAGCGGCGACCGCGTCCGCGATCTCGGTCCGTCCGTATCCGACGTTGCAGTACCACAGGGCCGCCGTTGCATCGAGGTACCGTCGACCGGCCTCGTCCCAGACGTAGACCCCCTCGCCGTGATCGACGACGAACTCGCCCTCCCGCTCGAGGAGCGACATGTCGGCGAACGAGTGCCAGAAGCTGCCCACCGCCCGACGCTACCAGCCGGGTCCGGGCCGCCGGTCCGGACGGAGTGGCGAGCGGTCAGCTCGTCGTTGCGTCGCCCGGTCCACTCAGTCGGGGTCGTAGGCGAGGTTCGGAGCGAGCCAGCGCTCGGCCTCGCGGCGGTCGACGCCGCACCGGATCGCGTACTCCTCGACCTGATCCTTGCCGAGACGGCCGACGTTGAAGTATCGGGACGCCGGGTGGGCGAAGTAGAGGCCCGAGACGCTCGCGGCAGGCGTCATCGACCACGTCTCGGTGAGATCCATCCCGATCGCGCGCGCATCGAGCACCTCGAACAGCGTGTCCTTGCGTGAGTGGTCGGGGCATGCCGGGTAGCCGAAGGCCGGACGGATGCCGCGGTACTGCTCCTGGATCAGTTCCTCGCTCGTGCGCTGTGGGCCGGTCTCGTACCACTCGCGGCGGACGGTTTCGTGGAGCCACTCGGCGCATGCTTCCGCGAGGCGGTCGGCGAGCGCCTTCACGATGATCGCGGAATAGTCGTCGTGCTCGGCCTCGAACGTCCGCGCGAGCGTGTCGGCTCCGATCCCCGCCGTGCAGGCGAACGCGCCGAGGTGGTCCCCGAGCCCGGTGTCCGCAGGCGCGACGAAGTCCGCGAGCGACCGGCTGGGGCGATCGTCGCCATGGTCGGCCTGCTGTCGGAGCATCGGGAACCGCGCGCCCGTCTCGACGACGAGATCGTCACCTTCGGCGCGCGCCGGCCAGTAGCCGTAGACGGCTCGCGCCGTGAGCGAGCCGTCGGCGACGATGCGATCGAGCAGCTCGTTCGCGTTGTCGAAGAGCTCGCGCGCGGCGGCGCCGTGCTTCGGATGGTCGAGGATCTGGGGGTACCGGCCCTTGAGCTCCCACGCCGTGAAGAAGAACGTCCAGTCGATGTAGCCGCGGAGCGTCGCGAGGTCGGGCTCGAGGGCCCGCGTCCCCGTGAACGGCGGTGCGGGCAGATCCTCCTCCCGCCACGTGATCGGCGTCCGGCGCTCGACCGCGATGCGGTAGGGGAGCAGCGGTTGCGCCTCGCGGTCGGCGTGGAGCTGCCGGAGGCGCTCCTGCTCCTCGCGGTTCGCCCTGTCGAGCTTCGCCCGTCGCTCGTCGTCGAGGAGGTCCGCGACGACGCCGACGACGCGCGACGCGTCGATCACGTGGACCACCGGCTGCCCGTAGTGCGGAGCGATCTTGACGGCGGTGTGCTGGCGCGACGTCGTCGCACCGCCGATCAGGAGCGGCAGCTCGATGCCACGCCGGTCCATCTCGCGGGCGACGTTCTCCATCTCGCCGAGCGACGGCGTGATCAGCCCGGAGCAGCCGATGATGTCGCACCCCTCCTCGAGCGCCGTGTCGAGGAGCCGATCCGCCGGGACCATCACGCCGAGGTCGATCACCTCGTAGTTGTTGCAGGCCAGCACGACCCCGACGATGTTCTTGCCGATGTCGTGCACGTCGCCCTTGACGGTGCACAGGATCACCTTGCCGTTCGCGCGGTCGCCGCTCGGCCCGAGCCGCAGTTTCTCTTCCTCCATGAACGGCTCGAGGTAGGCGACGGCTTTCTTCATCGCGCGGGCGCTCTTGACGACCTGAGGCAGGAACATCTTGCCGGCACCGAACAGGTCGCCGACGATCTTCATGCCGTCCATCAGCGGCCCCTCGATCACCTCGAGGGGTCGCGCGTAGTTGCCGCGAGCCTCCTCGGTGTCCTCCTCGATCCACGCGTCGATCCCGTGGACGAG
>DASPIF010000235.1:0-3921 GCA_035629255.1 Actinomycetota bacterium
CGTGCGCGGCCAGGGCCGCGAACAGGTTCGGCGCCGAGCGGAACGGGAGGCCGGTGATCTCGGCGATCCTCGCCGCCGCCGCGTCGCCGAAGCCCTCCGGGGCGTTGAGGCCGGTGCCGACGGCCGTGCCGCCGACCGCGAGCTCGTACAGCCCGGGCAGCGCGTGCTCGATGCGCTCGAGCCCGGCGTCGAGTTGCGCGACCCATCCGCCGATCTCCTGGCCGAGCGTGAGGGGGACGGCGTCCTGGAGGTGCGTCCGCCCGATCTTGACGATGTCCTCCCAGGCCGCCGCCTTCGCGGCGAGCGCGTCACGCAGCTCGCGGACGCGGGGGAGCAGGTCATCGACGATCGTCCGCGCCGCGGCGATGTGCATCGCGGTTGGGAACGTGTCGTTCGACGACTGCGACCTGTTGACGTGATCGTTGGGATGCACCGGCCGCTTCGAGCCCATCGCGCCGCCCGCCATCTCGATCGCGCGGTTCGAGATCACCTCGTTCGCGTTCATGTTGGACTGCGTCCCCGAGCCGGTCTGCCACACGTACAGCGGGAAGTGATCGTCGAGGCGCCCGTCGATCACCTCGTCGGCGGCCGCGGCGATCAGCCGCCCGACCTCGGGGTCCAGCACGCCGAGCTCCACGTTCGCCTCAGCGGCGGCCTTCTTGAGGACGCCCATCGCGCGGACGACCTCGACGGGCATGCGATCCGCGGTCGGCCACCCGATCGAGAAGTGATGGATCGAGCGCTCGGTCTGCGCCCCCCAGTACCGGTCGGCGAGCACGTCGATCGAGCCCATCGAGTCGGTCTCGGTCCGGTGGTCCGTCATCGCGGCTCCCGCTCGCTCGCCCCTGGGAGTCTCGCAGACGCCCGCCACGCGTACCCGCCGCGGTCATCGGGGTACGTTCCGGCTCGTGAGCTTCCTCGTGGCCTCGCTCGTCGCCAGTCTCCTGCTGATGGCGTTCGTCCGGTGGCGGATGCGCAAGGCGCAGGAACGTGCGTACCGCGCGATGGAGGAGGGGGCTCGGCGGCAAGGCGACGATCCGTCGAACGCGACGGGCGGCGGCGCGGTATCGCCGTTCGGGCTGTTCCCCTTCGGCGGGCTCTTCGAGCAGATGCTCAACCAGGCCGGGATGACGCGGTCCTACGTGTACGACCAGGAGACGGGCAGCTGGGTCGACGTCACCGAGCAGCACCCCGACGCCCCGCCCCGCCCGGACGCGACGCGGCCCGCCGACGGCTCGTCCCGCGCGCCCGCGACGCCCGCGCCGTCGTCGCAGCGCCGCCAACAACGCAAGGCGCCCTCGAGCCCGTTCGGAGGCCTGTTCGGCGGGCTCGACCGGATGGGCGGCGGCGGTGACTTCGACGTCCGTCCGCCGCAGGAGCTCCCTCGATTCGGGGACGTCGGCGGGATGGAGGAGCTCAAGACCGAGATCCGGGATTCGGTCGCCCTCCTGCTGAAGCATCCCGACGACGCCGCTCGCTACGGCATCGAGTGGAACGGTGTCCTCCTGTACGGGCCCCCCGGCGTCGGGAAGACGTTCTTCGCGAACGCGATCGCCGGCGAGTACGGCATGAACATGATCCACGTCTCGACCGGCGACCTGGTCAGCTCGCTCCAGGGCGGCTCGGCGCGCAACATCGACAAGGCGTTCGACACGGCGCTTGGCGCGCTGCCGTGCGTGCTGTTCTTCGACGAGTTCGACTCGGTCGCGCAGCGGCGCGACCAGAACCCGGACCAGGAAGCCAGACGAACGGTCAACCAGCTCCTGACCGCGCTCGAGCGCCACCGCGACGAGCGCCGGCTGCTGGTGATGGCGGCGACGAACTCGCTCGAGCACATCGACCCCGCGGTGATCCGTCCCGGACGGTTCGACCGTCACGTCCGGATCGACCTGCCCGACGCCGACGCGCGCCGGGAGATCTTCCGGACGGAGCTCGAGGACCGCCCGGTCGCGCGCGACATCGACCTCGAGGACCTCGTCCGCCGCACCGAGGGGATGACGCCGGCGACGATCGAGAAGGTCGTCGACCTCGCGGCGATGGACGTGTTCCGCGAGTCCGCCGCGAGCGGCCAGCACCTCGAGCTGGGCGAGGCCGATCTGCTCGCGGCGATCGAACGGCTCGGCGGCCGCGACCGCCCCACCGTCGAGCACTGGACGTGGGAATCGCTGATCCTGCCCGAGCCGATCAAGGCACAGCTGCAGCAGCTCCAGGCGATCATCGAAGACCCTGAGTCCGCCCGTCGCTTCGGTGTCGACCCGCCGACCGGGTTGCTCCTCGCCGGTCCGCCCGGGACCGGCAAGACGACGGTCGCGAAGGTCCTCGCAGCGCAGGCGAAGGCGTCCTTCTATCCGATCTCCGGCGCCGACGTGATGAGCAAGTGGGTCGGCGAGTCCGAGCGCAACATCCGTCAGCTGTTCGAGCGCGCGCGCGAGAACCGCCCCTCGATCGTGTTCATCGACGAGATCGACGCGATTGCAGGTCGGCGCGGCGACCTCCAGATCCACGACAGCCAGGTGAACCAGCTGCTCGCCGAGATCGACGGGATCGGCGGGCAACGCGGGATCTTCGTGATCGGCGCGACGAACCGCCCGGACCAGATCGACCCCGCGCTCCTGCGCGGCGGCCGTCTGTCGCGGACGATCGTCCTGGGTCTCCCTGGCGAATCCGAGCGGCTCGCGATCCTGCGTCTGTACACGGCGAGGATGCCGACGGTCGCGGTCCGGTTCGAGGAGCTCGCACGCGACACCGACGGGATGTCGCCGGCGGATCTGCGCTCGCTCGCGCAGGAGGCCGCGCTCGCCGCGATGGGGCGCTCGGGCGACGAGGCCTCACCCGCGGTCACCCACGACGACTTCACCGAGGCGCTCGGGCGGATGCGGGCGCCGTCGATGCCCTGAGCCCGCGTACGCTCCCTGCCCCGATGCGACCCGATCCGTCCTTCTCGCCGATCGAGACGGCCCGGCTCCGGCTGCGGCGGTCGTCCTCCGAGGACGCCGAGACGATCTCCGCGTATCGGAGCATCCCCGACATCGGGCGGTACCAGGGATGGGATCGCACCGATGCGCCGTTCCTGCGTCACGAGCTCGACGTGATGGCGACGCGGGCTCCGGGCGAGCCCGGTTGGGTGCAGCTGACGGTGGAGCTGCTCGAGGGCGGGACGCTGATCGGCGATGTGGGGATGAGCCCCGCGGACGGCGAGCCCGGCGTCCTCAAGGTCGGATACACGATCGCGCCGGGGCACCAGGGAAAGGGCTACGCGACGGAGGCGGTGCGGGCGCTGATCTCGTACGGCTTCTCGCGGCTCGACGCCGACGTCGTCCGGATCTACGCGGACGCCGACAACCTCGCGTCGATCCGCGTCGCCGAGAAGGCCGGCCTGACGCTGATCGAGCGATTCGAGTACGAGGACGAGGGCGAGACCTCGCTGGTGGTCCGCTACGAGATCCGTCGGGACGAGGCGTCGGCGCCACCCCTGGAGGACGGGGACTGACGGCTCAGCCGCCCTCGCCGGACTCCGCGTCCATCCGTGCGACGAGCTCCGCCAGATCGGGCTCGACGGTGTGCTCCTCGAGCTCCGCTCGTGTGAACCGGTCGGTGCCGGCGGCGAGCATCCGCAGGATGGCCGTTCGCCCCTTGTCGGTCAGGTACCGACGGACCTGCTGGCCGTCGTCGGCGAGGAACATCGCCTCGTAATGCCCCGGGACGGGTGCGTCCTCGGGGTCGAGGACGTGCGACGGCTCGGCCGGGAGCCCGTACGTCGGGCCGGTCCCGGCCGTCCCCGTGCTCACGTCACGGCCGGCGGCCGCGCCTCGAGAGCATCACGGCCACGATGATCCCCACGATCACGAGCACGATGATCAACGAAGCACCGGACAGCAGGCTGTCGTCGCCGGGGTTGCCCTCGTCCTCGCACGCCGCGAG
>DASPIF010000236.1:0-2338 GCA_035629255.1 Actinomycetota bacterium
AGCGGAGCCCTGTTCGGCCACCGCCACCGGCCGCTGGCTCCTGCCCGACGCGAGCACCGCGACCGAGGAGCAGGACGACTACGTGATCGTGATGAACCCGACCGCTCGCGATGCGGTGGTGTCCTTCACCCTGCTCTCCGAACGCAAGGAGCCGGTGCAGAAAGGCGAGCTCACCGACGTCGTGCTGAAGCCGTTCCACAGCATGAGCGTCAAGCTCGGGGAGATCGTCGCCGGCGAGGACACGGTCGGGACGATCGTCGAGGCGGCGACGGGCCGGGTCGTCGCGTCCACGCTCGGCGTCACGACGACCGGCGGGATCCGCTCCGCCCTCGGCTACGCGGGCGATCCACCGGCCGAGGTCGTGTTCCCGGGCGGGGAGGACGCCGGCCGCACGCAACTGGCCGTCATGAGCACCAGCGTGGAGCGGGTCGAGCTGGCCAGCGACGTCATCGGCAGCGAGGAAGGGTCCGCGCAGGCGTTCGCCGGCGTGGCCGACGCGGCGCCGCCCTCGCGCTCGGCCCGGACCTTCGCGACGACCACGACCGAACCGTCGAGCGTGATCTTCCGGGCCGCGGCGAGCGGGGTGGCGGCGGTGCGGCGCACCTTCGGCGTCGTCTCGGACCAGGGCGCCTCGATCGGCGGCACGCCGGCGTCGGCCTGGGTGATCCTGCCGGCCGTCTCGGGTGCCCCGTCGCATCCGCGGATCGCCATCACGAACCCCTCGGACGACGCGGTCGAGGTGACCCTGTCGGCGTTCGGGGCGACGACCGGCGAGATCGTCGTCGTGATCCCTGCGCGCGCGTCGGTGCTCGCGGCGAAGGGCTTCATGGATGAGCACCCCGACGACGCGTTCCTCGCGGTGTCGAGCGACGGAACGTTCGTCCCCGCGGCCGCGTCGTACTCGCGTGGCAAGGACGGGTTCGCGACCTTCGCCGTCGCATCGGGGATCCCGGTGCCTCCGGCGTGGGTTCCCTCCTAGACAACCCGGGTACCTCCACTATCATCTGAAGTCCCCCCCACGGGAGTGTCCACGTTGAGCACGCACGCCAAGCACAAGCGCCGCCGAGGCGGAGCCCTCAAGGTCGCACTGATCACGGTCGGTGTGTTCGTGCTGCTCGGCTCGGGGAGCGCGTACGCGGCCTACCGGTATGACCGGTCGGCCGCCGAGCGCATCCTCCCGGGGATCAAGGTCGGGGGGATCGATCTCGGCGGCGCCACGCGCGAGGAGGCGCTGCTCCTGCTCGAGCAGCGCGCGGACGAGCGGCTCGGCGAGTCGCTCGTCATCCGAGCCGCCGGGCAGGATTGGACGCTGACTCCCGAGGCGCTCGGCGTCCGCGCCGACACCTCCGCCGCGGTCGAGCAGGCCCTCGCCGTGGCCGACGACCTGTCCCTCTTCTCGCGCTTGTACCACCGTCTGATGGACGAGCCCGTCGAGGGCGAGAAGTTCAAGATCGCCTTCGCCTACGACGCCGCCTCGGTCCGCGCCTTCGTCGAACAGGCGTACGACGAGATCGTCGTCAGGCCTGTCGACGCCGAGATCTCGATGGTCGACGGCGAGCTCGTGACCCGTCGTTCGCGCGACGGCCTCGAGCTCAAGGTCGAAGCGGCCGCCGCCCGGATCGGACGAGCGCTCTCGCGCCACCTGACCGAGGTCGAGATCCCGACGAAGGTGATCGAGCCCGAGGTGAGCACCGCATCGCTCGGCAAGACGATCGTCGTGGACGTCTCGGCCAACACGCTCGAGGTCTACGAGGGCCTCAAGGTCGTGAAGGAGTACCGCGTCGCCACCGGCACGCCGGGCTATCCCACCCCGGTCGGCACCTTCGAGATCATCGACAAGAGGGAGAACCCGACCTGGTACAACCCCGACCCCGACGGGTGGGGGGCGGATCTCCCGGTGTCGATCGGTCCGGGGCCGGGCAACCCACTCGGGACCCGAGCGATGTACCTGAACTCGCCCGGGATCCGGATCCATGGGACGTGGAGCTCGTCTTCGATCGGCACCGCGGCATCGCACGGGTGCATCCGGATGCTGATCTCGGACTCGGAGGAGCTGTACCCGACGATCCCGATCGGGACCCCGGTCATCGTCAAGCCGTAGCCGCTCCGCGTCGTTGCTTGAAATGACACGCGTGTGATCTAGCATCCGCGCATGCGGATCTGCGCGAAACTCCGATGCCGGACGAACGCCTCGGTGACCGTCGCGCTCCGGTACGGGGATCGCGAGGTCCTCGTCGACGAGCTGTCACCCGATACCGACCCCACGCTCGTCGATCTGTGTCGCGAGCACGCCGACCGCCTGACCCCGCCGATCGGGTGGCGGATCGTCGACGTCCGA
>DASPIF010000237.1:0-9016 GCA_035629255.1 Actinomycetota bacterium
CGCTCGTCGCCCCGGGCCCGTCGGAACCGCGTCAGCGCACTCGCCGTCCCGAGGAACATGATCGGCAGCAGGAGCGAGATCGTGATCTCGCCGACGTCCCGCAGCCAGGGCACGTCGATCCCCATCGGGTTGTCGAACCCCTCGTACACCGTCAGCTCGGGGACGATCGCGGTCATGAGCGTCGGCACCGCGACGAGCGCCGTCGCGATCAGCGTGGCGCGGCGCCATCCCGTGGAGCGGAACCGTCCGTCCGGGAACAGGGAGGCGATGACCGCGAGGCCGCCGACGAGCGGGATCCACAGCCACTCCTGAACCCACGCGGCGTAGCGGCCGCCCGGCGGGCGACCGCCCTCGACGAGCAGCGCCCACCGTGCGTACTCGGCCCCGAGGGCCATCACGCCGCCGAGCACGCCCAGCGCACAGAAGATCCAGCCGATCGGGTTCTCCGGACGTCGGGACGCGACGATCACCCCGACGCCACCGAGAGCGAGCGCGAACGCGACCGCGAACCCCTTCGGGCCGAACTCCGTTGCGAGCGACGGCGCGTCGAGGGCGAGCACACGAGGAACACGATCGTGGCGACGGACGACGCCGCGCTGACCGCGAACGACCCGCGAGCGAGCGCCCGGTGGTTCCCGTCCATGCCTCGATGCTGCCATCCGGACTGCCGGGGACCAAGGGGGCGGGTGCCACCCGCCGTGGTACGAGCTCCGAACCCCGCGAGTGGTGCCTGCCTCACCCCGAAGCCGCCTGCCTGCGCCGTCGTCGTCCGGCCGCCGCCGGCCTACCGTCGCTTCGATGAAGGAGGCGACCAGCCGATGAACAAGATCCTGGTGGGGACCGACACCTCCGCCGCGGCCGATCTCGCCGTCGAGGCGGCGGCCGAGCTCGCGAGGGTGAACGAGGCCGAACTCCTCGTCTTGCACGTGCGCGGCCCCGGCGCCGAGCGCCACGCGGTGGACCCGAAGAAGTCCGCCGATCCCGAGCGCTACCTGACCTCGATGACTGCGAGGTTCCCGGACGTGCGCGTCCGGAGCTGGGCCGAGGACGGCGAGGCCGCCGATCGACTCGTCGACGTGGCGCGCTCCGAGCGCGTCGACACGATCGTGGTGGGCAACCGAGGAGCACAGGGATCGGTCTGGCGCGTCCGCGAGAGCGTGCCGAACCTCGTGCTGCGCCACGCTCCGTGCTCCGTCTTCATCGTCGACGCGCGGTCGGCGCAGTAGGCGAGATGCGACGCGGACGGACGAACGCGAGCGCCGGGGCGGCCTCAGACGCCGGTCTCGCGGAGGAACGCGAGCACCGCCATCACGCGGCGGTGCACGGCGGTCTCCTCCGAGAGCCCGAGCTTGTGGAACAGGCTGTTGATGTGCTTCTCGACCGCGCGTTCGGTGAGGAACAGGCTCTGCGCGATCGACGCGTTGTTCTTCCCTTGCGCCATGTGGTCGAGCACCTCGCGCTCGCGCTCGGTGAGGCTCGCGAGCGGGGAGTGAGCCATACGATCCTTCGCCGCGACGAGCGCCTCGACGATCTTCGGGTCGAGGACCGACCCGCCCTTCGCCACCTCGTTCAGCGCGCGGACGACCTCGTTGACGTCCGCGACACGCTCCTTGAGGAGGTAGCCGAGCCCCGCCGCGCCGTCCTTCAGCAGCTCGTAGGCGTACTCCTCCTCGGCGAACTGCGAGAGGACGACGACGCCGATGTCGGGGTGGTCGGCGCGGATCCGCTTCGCGGCGTCGATGCCCTCGGTCGTGTTCGTCGGCGGCATCCGGATGTCCGTGAGGACGACCTCGGGCTTCAGCTCCTCGACGGCGGTGAGCAGCTCGTCGAGGGCGGTCGCGGTCCCGAGAAGCTCGACGTCGTCGGACCCTTGGAGCAGCGCGGCCGTACCCTCCCTGACCAGGTAGTTATCCTCGGCGAACACGACGCGCACCACGCGCGGATGCTACACGCGGCGGTAGGAGCCCCTTGACGATCCGGGTCGTGCTCGGCGAGGACAACGTGTTGGTGCGCGAGGGCGTCCGCGCGCTTCTCGACTCGTACGACGACATGGAGGTCGTCGGTGTCGCCGCAGACGCGCCGACGCTCTTGATCGCGGCCGACGAACATGTCCCCGAGGTCGTCGTGACCGACATCAAGATGCCACCGAACTTCCAGCTCGAGGGCATCGACTGCGCGCACGCGATCCGCGACAAGCACCCCGGCACCGGCGTGGTCGTGCTCAGCGCCCACGACGACGAGGCGTACGCGATCGCGCTGCTCGGCAAGGGCCAGAGCGGCCTCGCGTACCTCCTGAAGGACCGCATCGCGCAGGGCGACGAGCTCGTCCGCGCGATCCGCGAGGTTGCGAACGGCGGCAGCGCCGTCGATCCCGCGATCGCCGAGCGCCTGTCCGGCAGGCGCGAGACCGGCGAGCACGACCGCGAGCTGCTCGAGCTGATGGCCGAGGGGATGGGATACGACGCGATGGCGGCGCGTCTCCAGACGACGCCGGAGGCCGTCGACCGCCGCGTGACCGAGCTGTTCACGAAGATGGCCGCCGGCGCGCAGAGCGGTGGCGCGAGCGCCGTCGACGAGATGAAGCGTCTGCACGCGGCGGTCGTCGCGAAGCAGGCCGCCGCGTCGACGCTCTCGTCGTACGTCCCGGCGCGCGTCGCCGAGAAGCTCGCCGCGGGCGAGGTCGCCCAGGAGGAGCTCGAGGTCACGGTCCTGTTCAGCGACATCCGAGGCTTCAGCACGATCGCGGAGCGCCTGTCCGCCCGGGATATCGCGGAGATCGTCGGACGCCATCTCTCGGCGATGGCCGAGATCGTGGTCGAGCACGGCGGGATGATCGACAAGTTCCAGGGCGACGCGGTGATGGCGGTGTTCGGCGCGCCCGATCCGCTCGCGGATCACGCGCGTCGTGCGCTCGAGTGCGCGGTCGCGATGCAGCATCGCCAGCGCGAGCTCAACGCCCAGGGATGGGGGACCGACTCGGTGCCGAGCCTCGACGTCGGCATCGGCGTCAACACCGGTCAGGTGATCGCGGGCGCCGTCGGCGGCGGCGGCCGGCTCGAGTACACCGTGATCGGCGACGCGGTGAACGTCGCGTCACGCTTGCAGTCCGAGGCCGAGGGCGGCGAGATCGTGGCGAGCGCCTCGACGATCGCCGCCTGCGAAGGGTTCGCGTGCGAACCGATGGGCCATCGCACGGTGAAGGGACGCGAGGAACCCGTCGAGGTCTACCGGGTGCTCACCGGGGACGTCGTCGCGTGAGCGTGGCCGGGGCTGTCGCGAACGGCTCCGAGCGAGCACCCGACCGGGCGACCTGGCCCTGGTTCGCCGTCGCCGGGTTCGTCTGTATCGCGGCGGTCGGGTGCGTCCTGGTCGCCGTCAACGAGGAGTCGCTCGCCGAGCAGATCCCCTTCGTGATGGCGTTCGGGATGTTCGGGGTCGTCGGCGCGTTGATCCTCAGTCGGTCGCCGCGCAACCGGATCGGCGCGCTCCTCCTTTGGGGGTCCTCGTCAACGGCCACGGCGTTCCTCGCGGGCGAGCTCGTGACCTGGTCGGCGCGGCGCGGCCAGGCGCGCGGGCTGCTGCCCCTGCTCGCGGGCATCGGATCGAGCCTGGGTTGGATCGTGGGCATCCTGCCCGTCCTCCTGTTCCTCCCGCTGCTCTTCCCCGACGGTCGCCTCCCATCCAGGCGCTGGCGGTTCCTCGGGTGGATGAACGCGGGGTTCCTCGTCTTCCTCGCCATCGGAGCCGTGTTCGCCGAGCGCCGCTTCGTCGGCAACCAGGAGACCGCGTCGGTCGAGAACCCCCTCTACGTCCCCGCCCTGGGCCAGCTCGGGATCTCCGACGCGATCATCAACGTCCTCCTCCTCGCGTGCTTGTTCGGGACCGTCGCCTGCATCGTCGTGCGCTTCCGGCGGGCGCGCGGCGTCGAACGCCAGCAGATCAAGTGGGTCGCCGCCTCGCTGGGGTTCCTCCTCGCGTCGTTCGTCGTCTCCGCCGTCGGAGAGGCGCTCACGGGTACGAACATCCTGATCGAGGTCCTGCTCGGGGGGATCGCGTTCATGTCGCTGCCCGTCTCGATCGGCGTCGGGGTGTTGCAGTACCGCCTGTACGAGCTCGACGTCGTCGTGAAGAAGGCGTTGATCGCCGGCACGCTCGTGCTCCTCGTGATCGGCATCTATGCCGGTGTCGTGGCCCTGTTCGGGACGGTGGCGTCTGGGGGCGAGAGCTCGGCCTCGTTGTTCGCGATCGCGCTCGTGCTCGGACTGGCGTTCCGACCGGTCGCGAGGTTCGCACGGCGTGTCGCCGACCGGCTCGTCTACGGTCGGCGGGCGACGCCGTACGAGGTACTCACCGAGTTCTCCGATCGGGTCGGTGACGCCTACGCGACGGACGACGTCCTCGGTCGGATGGCCCAGATCCTCGGTCAGGGCGTCGGCGCGATCGGAGCGCGGGTGTGGCTCTCCGTCGGTGGACAGCTCCGTCCTGCGAGCTCGTGGCCGGCGGATGCGCCCGGCGTCGAGCCGCTCGAGGTGCGCGGCGACGAGATCCCCGACGTCCCGGGCGAGGTCGCCGTCGAGGTGCGAGATCGCGGCGAGCTCCTCGGCGCGCTCTCCGTGATCCCGCCGCCGAACGATCCGATGACGCCTGCGAAGGAGAAGCTCGTCCGTGACCTCGCGTCCCAGGCGGGGCTCGCGCTCCGCAACGTGCGCCTCGTCGAGGAGCTCAAGGCGTCGCAACGTCGGATCGTCGCGGCGCAGGACCAGGAGCGACGACGGATCGAGCGCAACATCCACGACGGCGCGCAACAGCAACTCGTCGCGCTGACCGTCAAGATGCGGCTCGCGCAGACGCTCGCCGCGAAGGACGCCGAGAAGACCGCGACGATGCTCGAGCAGATGCAGCGGGAGACGCAGACCGCCCTCGAGGACCTCCGCGATCTCGCCCGCGGGATCTACCCGCCGCTGCTGGCGGACAAGGGGCTCGTCGCGGCGCTCGAGGCGCAGGTCCGCAAGACCGGTGTCGATGTCGCGATCCGCGATCGCGGGATCGGTCGGTATCGCCAGGACCTCGAGAGCGCCGTCTACTTCTCCGTCCTCGAGGCGCTCCAGAACGTCGCCAAGTACGCCGGAGCCTCCCGCGTCGAGGTCGAGCTCGCCGACGCCCGCGGCGAGCTGTCGTTCGACGTGCGCGACGACGGCCGAGGGTTCGATCCGTCCGCCACGACGTACGGCACCGGCCTCCAGGGGATCGTCGATCGCGTGTCGGCGCTCGACGGCACGCTCGAGGTCCGCTCGAGCCCGGGCGAGGGCACGGCGTTGATCGGACGCATCCCGGCGTCGCGCGTCGACGCTGGCCAGCCCGTGTCGAGTACGCCCGCCGAGGCGCCGGTCCTCACCGAGCCGGAGCCGGCGAGGAGCGCATGAGCGACCGACGGAGCCTGTGGCGCAGGACCGAGCGGGCCGTGCTCGGGATGGTGTTCGGGTTCGCGGCGTGGATCATCGAGCGGCGGGTGCTCGCGGCGATCCGCAAGCGCGGGGAGCAGCCGCCGGTCCGGAGCTCGCTCGCCGAGGAGACGACGAGCGAACTCCGCAAGCCGGCCGCGTCCGGCTAGGCGACCTCGATCTCTTCGAGCATCCCGAGCTCGGCGTGCGTGACGCCCTTCTTGGTCGTGACGAAGCATGCGAACACGTAGGTCTGGCCGCTCTCGAGTTCACCCTGCGCGGGATCCGACGTCTGACCCGGCTCGGCGAACGTGCCCGTCACGGGCGTGACCCACGACGGCGGTCGGTTCGGGGCACCCTCGGCGACGAGCGCCTCCAGGTCCGCGAGGGTCTTCCCGTCCGTCAACTGGAGCACCTGGAGCTCGTGTGGCTCGTCGCCCTCGTTCGTCAGCACGAACCCGGCTTCGCCCGACGGCACGTCGCCCTCGAGCTGGAACTCGTAGTCGACCGCCGTCACGGACACGGCGTTCGACGTCGAGCCGGTCGCGCCGGTCGCGCCCGTCTCGCCGAGCGAGCCGCTGAGGCCGCTCGCGCCGGTCACCGCTCCCGTGTTGCCGGTCGGCGTCGGCGTGACGTCTCCTGCGGGCGGGATCGTCGGCGAGGCGGCGCCGCCCGCGGTCTCCTCGTCGCTCCTGGAGCAGGCGGCCGTCGTCAGCAGCAGCGCGACGATCCCCGCGGTCAGCACGCGCGTCATCGTTCGTGGCATCGGATGCGTCCTCCCCGGCGGACGCGGTATCCGCGTCCGTGTCGTGTTTCGGACGCGGTCGCGCGTCCGGTCGTGTTCGGACGCGTGCCCTACCCGGTGGTTCGGTCCGCGAACCGTGCTGACCGCGGAGCGTGGAACGCGCGGTCAGTGCCGGCGTCGCACGAGATCTGCGAGCAGGAACATCGTGAACCCGGCGCCCACCATGCCGAGCGAGACCGGGACCCACACGGCGACCCGCTCGGACGACGCCGTGATCGCGCTGCCCAGCAGCGCCGCGCCGGCGATGATGCCGACGGACAGCCGCCGGCCGACGCGTCGCACCGTGTCCTCGAGCCGCTCCGCGGTGAAGTTGACCTGGAGCTTCGGTCCCGGCCGGGCGCCGGCGAGCCGCTCGAACGCCTCGGCGAGGCGCGAGAGCCGCACCCTCACCTTCTGCGCCTCGTAGAAGATCGTCTTCGGGTCGAGCCGGTCCCGGACACGCCGGGTGACGCCGCGCATCAGGTAGGACCCCGCGACCTCGAAGGGGTCGAGGTTCGGGTCGAGCTCGCCCGTCGCGAGCTGCATCTGCGCCATCGCCTTGCCCGTCAGCGCGAGCGTCGCGGGCAGCGGCACGTTGTGGCGGATCGAGATCTCGGTGATCTCCTGCAGGATCGGCCCGAGCTGGATCTCCCGCAACGAGACCCCTCGGTACTTCGACATCACCGCGCCGATCTCCTCCTGGAACGCTCGGACGTCGAGGTCCGCGCGGTCGACGCTGCCCGCGAGCATCAGCGTCACGTCCGTGAGGAACTGCACGTCCTCCTGCCAGAACGCCATCAGCAGGAGCATCAGGTTCTCGCGGATATCGGGACCGATCTGTCCGACCATGCCGAAATCGAGGAAGTAGATCCTGTCCTTCCACCACATCAGGTTCCCGGGGTGCGGGTCCGCGTGGAAGAACCCCTCGGTCAGGATCTGCGCGTAGTACGACTCCAGCAGCTGATGGGCCGCCTCGCTGCGGGCCTGTCCCTCGGGCGCTGAGCGGATCGGCTTGCCCTGGATCTCCTCCATCACGAGCAGCCGCTGCGAGCTCAGCTCCTGGTACACGCCCGGCACGTCGAGCCGCGGGTACGGCTCGAGGACGGCTCGCATCCGGTCGATGTTGTTCGCCTCCTGACGGAAGTCGAGCTCGCGCCGCAGCGATCCGGCCAAGTGCTCGAACACCGCCGGCATGTCGATCACCTGGCGGAACGCGGGACGCGTCTCCGTCTTCTCGGCGAAGACCTGGAGCAGCGCGAGGTCCTGCATGATGTCCTCGCGCGCGTTCGGTCGCTGCACCTTGATCACGACGCGGCTGCCGTCCTGGAGCGTCGCGCGGTGCACTTGCGCGATCGTGCCGGCGGCCATCGGTTCGGGTTCGATGGACTCGAAGACGTCCTCCCACGGGACGCCGAGCTCCTGTTCCATCACCTGGACGACGTGCTCCTCGGTGAGCGGCGGGACGTTGTCCTGGAGGGAGGCGAGCTCCTCGATGAACTCGGCGGGCATCAGATCCGGCCGCGTCGACAGGATCTGGCCGAGCTTGGCGAACGTCGGTCCGAGCTCCTCCATCGCGCTCCGCACGGCGACGGCCTGCCGCCGACGGTTGGCGTGCGTGTCCGGGTCGCTCTTCGTGAAGAGTTCCTTCAGCCCGTGTCGCGCGAAGACCGACGCGATGCGCGTCGCCCGGCCCATCAGGCGCGGCTCGACCTCCTGTTCGACGTCCCTCGAGAGCCGGCCGGCATGCATCGTTCCGGGGACCGGATGCGCACCCGAGCGCTGACGGCCGTCCGAGTCCAGCAGCGAGGTGTTGACGATGATCACGGTGCAGCGGGCGTTGTGGCTGATCCGGTTCGGGACGTTGCCGAGCAGGAACTCCTTGCGTCCGCTCATCCCGGCGTTCCCGACGACGAGCGTGTCCACCTCGGACTCTTCGGCGACCGTGAGGATCGCGTGCGCGGGGTCCTCGTCCATCACGACCCTCGCGCGGCCGCGCGGCCCGACGAGCTCCTCGGCGAAGGTCCTGAGCTCCTCGCCCGCGAACGTCGCGCGGGTCGCCTCGGCCTGGCCGCCCTCGGTCGCTCCGGGGTTCGACGGCAGGATCACCTGAAGGACGAGGAGCTCGGCCTCGTACCGGTTCGCGAACGCGGCCGCCCATCGAACCGCCCGATCGGCGGTCTCGGAGCGGTCGGTCGCGACCATCACACGCTCGACGCCTCGCGACGCGCGTTCGCCGTTGGTCTGCACCATGCGGCGCATCATCGCAGAGGGCTCGAGGACGGACATCGGTGCGAGCACGTGACACGTCCGCGTGCCTGCAGGTGCACCGAGCGGGAGGACCTCTTCGGTACACTCGCCGTCGCGCCGGAGTAGCTCAGCCTGGCAGAGCAACGCACTCGTAATGCGTAGGTCAGGGGTTCAAATCCCCTCTCCGGCTCCAACCCATCCCGACGGCCGGCACGAAGTGCTCTGTTAGCATCGCCGCCGTGCTTGGCCAGGTCTCCGTCGACCCGACGATGTCGCCGACGCTGAACAACGGCGGCTGGGTCTACAACGCGGCGATCCTGCTCGCGGCGCTCGGTCTGTTGATCACGCTGTTGGTCGTGTTCGGATACATGCGGTTCGCGCCGCGCTTCCAGACCGAGGAAGGGGAGCGCCGCAGCGTTCGCGCGCCGCGTCTGCAGCCCGGTCGTGAAGTGCGACGTCCCGTGAACGTCACCGGCGCGCCGGTGATCGCGCAACCGCCGGCCGTCGCAACCGTCCCGGCGATGGCGACCGCCCCCGCCGCGAC
>DASPIF010000238.1:0-3415 GCA_035629255.1 Actinomycetota bacterium
CGAGTTCAGCGATCAACCCGTGCTGCCGTGGTCGCGCGTCCTGTACGTCGGCCAGCCCGTAGCCATCGTCGCGGCCGAGACGCTCGAGCTCGCGAAGCGAGCCGCGGCGAAGATCCGCGTCGAGTACGAACCGCTCGAGGCCGTCCTCGACATGGTGGACGCGCTCGATGCGGGCGCGCCCGCGTTGCACGAGTGGGGGAACACGCTCCGGCACGTCCGGATCGAGCACGGCGACCCCGGCGCCGACGCCGAGATCTGGGTCGAGGGCGTGTACGAGACCGCGATGCAGGACCAGGCGGCACTCGGGCCGGAGGCGGGGCTCGCGATCCCCGCGGAGGACGGCGGCGTCGACCTGATCGTGTCGACCCAGTGGCTGCACGTCGACCGGAACCAGATCGCGCCCGTCCTCGGGCTGCCCGAGGAGAAGGTGCGGATCACGCTCGCGGGCGTGGGGGGAGCGTTCGGGAGCCGTGAGGACCTCCACATGCAGATCCACGCGTGCATGCTCGCGATGCATACGGGGCGGCCGGTGAAGATCTCGTACGGGCGCGCCGAGTCGTTCCTGGCGCACGTCCACCGCCATCCCGCGCGGATCTGGCTGCGGACGGGCGCCTCACGCGATGGGAAGCTCGTCGTGGTCCGAGGACGGGTGATGGTCGACGGCGGCGCGTTCGCGAGCTCCTCGCCGGCGGTGATCGGCAACGCGACGACGTTCCTCGTCGGCCCGTACGAGGTGCCCAACGTGCTCCTCGAGGGCACGGCTGTGTACACGAACAACCCGCCGTGCGGCGCGATGCGCGGGTTCGGCGCGCCGCAGGTGTGCTTCGCGCACGAGGCCAACATGGACAAGCTCGCCGCCGAGATCGGGATCGATCCGATCGAGCTCCGGCTGCGCAACGTCGTCTCGACCGGATCGCGGCTGCCGACGGGCCAGACGATCACCGGGACCGCGCCGGCCCGCGAGGTGGTCGAGCGATGCCGGACGCTGCCGATGCCCGAGGAGCCCGAGCGTGCGGTGATGCGCGACCCGATGACGTTCCCCGGCGGCGCCGGCAACGTCGGCCACGGCGAGGGCATCGTGCGCGGGGTCGGGTTCGCCGTCGGCTTCAAGAACATCGCCTACAGCGAGGGGTTCGACGACTTCCACCAGGCTCGCGTCACGCTGTCCAACGGCGCGGACGGGCCGGTCGCCGAGGTGCACACCGCCGGCGTCGAGTGCGGTCAAGGCTTCTCGACGATCGTGACGCAGGTCGCGAGGACCGAGCTGGGGATCGACGCGGTCGTGCTGCACGCGGCCGACACGCAGGTCGACTCGGCCGGCTCGACCAGCGCGTCGCGGCAGACCTTCATGGGCGGTGGTGCGGTCCAGGCCGCGTGCCGTGCGGTCGCGACCGAGGCGATCGCCCGCGCGCGCGCCCGGTTCGGCGCGCCGGGGGAGATAGCGCTCGAGGACGGACGGATCGTGGTCGGCGGCGCCGACATCGGCTCGCTCGGCGACGTGCTCGAGGAGCCGATCGTCGCGACGGAGACGTTCCACCACCGCAAGACGACGCCGTTCGACGAGAAGGGTCAAGGCGACATCCATGTGTTCTTCGCGTTCGGCGCCCAGCGCGCGGTCGTCGAGGTCGACCGTGACCTCGGGCTGGTCAAGGTGGTTCAGCTCGCCTCGGTCCTCGACGTCGGGCGCGCGCTGAATCCGCAGGGCGTCGAGGGACAGAGCGAGGGCGGGAGCGCCCAGGGGCTCGGCCTCGCCGTGATGGAGGAGATCCTCCTGAAGGACGGCGCCATCGCGAACGCGTCGTTCACCGATTACCTGATCCCGACGACGCTCGACATGCCGCCGGTCCTCACCGAGCTGGTCGAGATCCCCGAACCCGACGTCCCCTTCGGAGCCAAGGGCGTCGGCGAGATCTCGACGATCGTCTCGACGGCGGCGATCGTCGCCGCGATCCGCGACGCGACCGGGCTGCCGCTGAACCGCGCCCCGGTGCGGCCGGACGACCTCGTCGGCCTACGGCCGCCGCTGGATGAGCCGTGGCCGCCCGTCCCCGAGGTCCCAGGGCAGGAACCGCTGCCGCAGTACTTCGGCGTCGATCTCGGCCAACACACGATCTCCCCGCGCAAGTAGCCGCTCGCACCACCGACGGAAGGACGACAGATGGATCGATCGACGCTCCGACGGCGCGACTACATCGAGACGCTCGACTGGACGACCGAGGAGATCGACGAGGCGCTCGCGCTCGCCGGTGAGCTCAAGGCGAGCTTCAAGGCCGGCCAGCCGACGCGGGTCCTGCCCGACAAGACGCTGTTCATGCTCTTCCTCGACAAGTCGACGCGGACCCGGAACGCGTTCGAGGCGGGGATGACGCAGCTCGGCGGGCATGCACACTACCTCGACGCCGAGAAGACGCAGGTCGCCCATGGCGAGAGCCCGAAGGACATGGGGATCATCCTCGCGAGCTACGGCCACGGCATCGCGATCCGGCACGATCTGATCCCGTACGAGGGCAACGCGTACATGCGCGAGGTCGCACGATGGGCCGAGGTCCCGGTCATCAACCTGCAGTGCGACGTCGATCACCCGACGCAAACGCTCGCCGACCTGATGACGATGCGCGAGCACCGGGGCGAGGACCTCCGCGGCATGAAGGTCGCCGTGAGCTGGGCGTACGCTCCGTCGTACGCGAAGCCGCTCTCGGTCCCGCAGGGTCTGATGATGCTGCTGCCGCGGTTCGGGATCGACGTCGCGGTCGCGCACCCGCCGGGTTTCGACCTCATGCCCGAGACCGTCGAGCGCGCGACGGTGGCGGCGAGCGAGGGCGGCGGGACGATCTCGTTCACGGAGGACATGGACGCGGCGTTCGAGGGGGCCGACGTCGTCTACCCGAAGTCGTGGGGCCGTTTGGACGTGTTCACCGACGAGACCGCCGCGCTCGCGGACGCGGCTCGGTACCAGGACTGGATCTGCGACGAGCGACGGATGGATCTCGCGAAGGACGACGCGCTCTACATGCACTGCCTGCCCGCGGATCGCGGGTCGGAGGTGACGGACGGGGTGATCGACGGTCCGCACTCGGTGGTCTTCGACGAGGCCGAGAACCGACTGCACACCGGCAAGGCACTGTTGGCGCTGACGATGGGGTGACGGATCACGGAGGAAACGCGGACGCAACGGCTTGCTGGCCCGCCTGGATTCGAACCAAGACTAACTGATCCAGAGTCAGGCGTGCTGCCGTTACACCACGGGCCACCGCGTGACCGAAGCCACGCGGGAGACGCTACCACGGGGTCCGAGCACGATCGGCCCGGCGATCGTGAGCTGTTCGTCTCGGCGAGTGGCCCTCGCAGCGACGCGTTCCGCTACCGTCGCCCACGCATCGATCCTCCGGAAGGGAGGCCGAATGCGTCGCAGAGG
>DASPIF010000239.1:0-6333 GCA_035629255.1 Actinomycetota bacterium
CCGGCGTGGACCTCGAGCGCGCGGTCGACCTTGTGATCGTTCAGGAACGTCCCGTTCGTCGAGCCGAGGTCCTCGACGTACCACGAGCCGGCGTCGCCGTAGAGGCGGGCGTGCACCTGGGAAACGTACGTGTCGTCCAGACGGATGGCACACCGATCCGCCCGTCCGATGTCCGTCGAACCGGTGAGCTTCACGGTGCGCGGTTTCGCGCCGTCGGCCTCGAACACGACGACCTGCGTCGGCGGCTTCCCGCCCTTGGGCGCCCGTGGCGGCGGTGACGGTTTCGCGGGGCGGGCGGCGCGTCCGGCGTCCGCGTTCCGCCGGGCGCCGAGGTCGACGATGACCGATCGCACCGCGCGGAACACGAAGAAGTAGAGGAGGGCGAGCAGCGAGTACTTGAGGACCGACAGGACGAACGGCGACACCTCAGCTCCTCCGGAACTCGAGGACGGTCTCGCCGATCGAGACGCGGTCGCCGTCCTCGAGCACGCGCTCGCGGACCTGTTCGTCGTTCACGAAGGTGCCGTTCGTCGACCCGAGATCGGATAGGACGTACTCGCCGTCGGCGGCGCGGATCCGGGCGTGCTGTCGGGACGCGCCTGGATCGTCGACGACGATGTCGCTCTCGGGCAGCCGTCCGATCGTGGTGACCGCCCGGTCGAGGGTGACGGTCCGCGATCCGCCGCCCCGATCGTGCACGACGAGCGACCCCCCGCCCGCTCCGGGGGCCGGCTCGGCGGCCCCCTCGACGAACGACGCCTCGACGTCGAACCGTCCCTTCGACAGACCGTCGTCGACCACGAGGTCGATCTCCGGCGCGCCGACCAATCCCCAGCCGCGCTCGCCCGCGGTCTCGCGCACCACGCGGCGGAGCTCGGAGACGAGCGCCTGCTCGGCCTGCTCGAACCGCTCACCGTCGATCGGAGACAGCGTGATCACGAACCGGTTCGGCGCCCAGACCTCGCGAACACCGACGGTCCGGTTCGCGTCCATCTCGCGTTGGATGCGCTTGGCGAGCTCGACGGGTTGCAACCCGGAGCGGAATGTGGTCGCGAAGAACCCCTCGACGAGGCCGCCGAGACGTCGCTCGAAGTCGCGCAGGATCGGCATCGAGGGACGCGTTATCCCTGGTCAGAGCACATGTGAGCCGTATCCTACCCGTCGCTCGCACGCGGCTACCCGCCGGCGGTCGTCCGAAGGGCCGCTGCTACGATGGGCGGCCCCACGGGCGAGTGGCGGAATTGGCAGACGCGCAGGATTCAGGTTCCTGTGTCCGCAAGGACGTGGGGGTTCAACTCCCCCCTCGCCCACGCTCCCGCGAGGACCCGGCCGAGCCACTGCGCCAACGAGCGTGCAGGGTCCGCGTCGACGCGGCCAGTGCTGCCTCCGAACGCGGTTCGGAGCCGTCCCTCAGTTCACCCCTGAACGACCGGGTAGATCTCGTCGGCCATGAGGCCGTGGGCCTCGCGGTGCACCGTGATCGCGGCGTCGGCGCTCGGCGCCTCGACGAGACAGAACACCTTCCCCGCCGCCGGGTCGGCCCAGTAGTTCAGGTATCGCACGCCGTGCTTGTCCTGCTCCTTGACGTCGGCCATGTGCGCCTGCGCGACGTCGTCGGCGGTGGCTCCCTCGGGAAGCGACTGGTGCACGTCCATGAAGAGCGGCATCGCGACCTCCTCACCTTCGGCCCCGGAACCCCGGGACGGCGGCCTGTGTCACACTCATCCTGTCGATGGAGCCGCGTGCGAGGAATGATCGCGACACCGCGGTCGCTGACCGGAACACCACGCCCGGCGAACGCGTCCGCGGTGCCCCGGCCGCGCTCGACGCCGCGCTCGGACGCCTGACGCTCGACGGCGCGATCTTCTTCCGCTCGGAGTTCAGCGAGGGCTGGTCGTACGAGTCGCCTGCGGCGGCGAACGAGATCGCCGAGGCGCTGCGACCCGGCGCCGACCGCCTGATCATCTTCCACATCGTCGCCCGCGGCCGGTGCTGGATCTCACTCCTCGAGGGCGAGCGGCATTGGGCCCGAGAGGGCGACGTGATCGTCCTGCCGTACGGCGACCCGCATCGGATGGGCGGCGAGGGGCCGGCCGTGTGCGTCCCGATCCTGTCACTGCTCGATCCGATGCCGTGGACGACGATCCCCGTCGTCCGTCACGGCGAGGGCGGCGAGCGGGCCGACATCGTCTGTGGATACCTGCATTCGAAGGACCCGCTGTTCGAGCCCGGGCTCCGGGCGTTGCCGCCGGTCTTCGTGGTGACACCACCCGAGGGCCCCGCTGCGAGCTGGGTGCGCTCGAGCATCGAGTACGCGATCGAGCGATCAGCCGGCGCCGCCGGCAGCCCCGTCGATACGAAGCTGCCTGAGCTGGTGCTGCTCGAGGTGCTGAGGATCCATCTCGCGTCCGCTCCGGCGGCCGAGCGCGGCTGGATCTCGGCGCTGCGCGATCCCGTCCTGGCGCCCGCGCTCGCGCGGCTGCACGCCGATCCCGCGCGCAAGTGGACGGTCGCCGAGCTCGCCTCGGAGGCGGCGGTGTCGAGGTCGCTCCTCGACGAGCGGTTCCGGGACGCGCTCGGTCGCTCGCCGATCCGCTACCTCACCGAGTGGCGGATGCATGTCGCGATCGATCTCCTCGAGTCGACGGATCTCACCGTCGCCCGGATCGCGCGGCGCAGCGGGTACGAGTCCGAGGAGGCGTTCAGCCGCGCGTTCAAGCGGATCGTCGGGCAGGCGCCGAGCGTGTTCCGCGCGGCGCGCGCCGTCGGTTAGCCGCGCGAGACGAACTTGCCCGTCCGGTCGTCCGCGGCGTACAGCCGCGGATGCTGGATCGGCAGGCGGACGGTGAACCGGCTCCCCTCGCCGGGCGAGCTGTCGACCTCGATCGTGCCGCCGAGCTTCTCGAGCACCTCGCGGACCAGCGACAGTCCGAGGCCGCTGCCGCGGAACGACCGCGTGCTCGACGAGTCCACCTGATAGAAGCGTTCGAAGATGCGGTCTTGATCCTCCTGCTCGATCCCGATCCCGTAGTCGCGGACCGAGAAGAGGATGTCGTCGCCGTCGTGCGTCGCGGCGAGCTCGCACGGCGAACCGTCGGGCGAGTACTTGATGGCGTTGTCGACGAGGTTCTGCAGCACGCGCGAGAGCAGCTGTCGGTCGGTCGTCAGGATCGGCAGCTCGCCGGCGATGTCGACGTGGACGCGGTTCGCCTCGGTACCGAGCGACTCGACGACCTCGCGGACGAGGTCCTCGAACAGGACGCGTCCGACGCGGACGCGCACCTGATCGCTCTCGAGGTTCGCGGCGGTGAGCAGGTTGTCGACGAGCAGCAGCAGCCGTTCGCTCTGCCGCTCCATCCGCTCGAGGAACTCGGCGCGCATCTTCGGGTCTTCGGCGAACTCCGGTTGCCGCAGCGTCTTGGCGTATCCGAGCAGCGCGGTCACGGGGGTGCGGAGCTCGTGTGACACCACGGCGACGAACTCGCCCTTCATCCGGTTGAGCTCGCGGAGCTCATCCACGGTGTGGTGCTGCTTCTCGAGCAGGTCCTCGAGGCGGCGCGTCTGCTCGCCGAGGACCTCGTTCTGCTCGGCGAGCCGGTCCGCCAACGCACGGCTGCGGAAATACATCTGTCGCGCGAAGATCAGCGGCCCGAGGAACACGATGACCGACCAGAACCCCTCGGCACGGTAGAACTGCGCGATCACCGCGCCGAACAACCCGAGCCCCAGATACGACAGCAGGAACTCGTACGGCGCCGGGCCGTGCATGCGACCGAGGACGTGCCCGATCGACGTGTCGCGCTGCAGCGCTTCGAGCCCGGCGACGAGCCCGGCGTTGATCGCGTAGGCGACCGACGCGGCGACGAGGATCCCCAACAGGAGTTGGTACCACGCGTCCTCGGGCGAAGCGAGGAGATGGAAGAAGGCGCTGCCCGCGAGGATCGATACCGCCATCTGGCACCGGTTGTAGAGCGCCTTGAGGATCGCCACTTCGCGACGGAACTCGCGAGGATCGACCGACCCGACGAGCGCGATCAGCATCGCGACGGGTGGGTCGAAGATGATCGCGACACCGAGCAGGAGTGGGAAGCTCAGCGAGAGCTGCATGCCGCCCCATGCCGGGACCGGGATCAGGTCGACGGCCGCGACCGCGATCGCGAAGGACAGGACCGCGGGATCGAAGACCTCGTCGCGAAGATCGGGCAGCGTGAACGCCAGGACGGCGAGCGCCGGCACCACGACGAGCAGCTGGTACAGGGTGGTCACCCAGGAGGAACGGACGCGCTCGTGCTCGCTCACGCGGACGCTCCCGCGACCGACAGGTCGGTCTCGGGACCGCGGGCCGAACGGCGTCGCATCCCCTCGATCACGAACCACATCGCGCCGACGTACGCGACGATGTCACCGACGCTGACCGCCTGACGCACCGGCGATGGAACGGCGATCCGATCGGCGAGGAACAGGAGCTCGTCGTCGGACGTCGCGAGGTGATGCTTCGAGCCGCCGCTCGCCTCCAGATCGTCCAGCGTATCGGCCTGTCCGGATGCGACCACCGCCTCGCGGGTGACCGGCATCCCCTCGTTCACGACGATCACGAGGAAGTTCATCCACAAGCCGACGAGGATGAGGAGGAATCCCGGCAGTTTCCAGTTCACGCTCGAGACGAACAGCAGCAGGAGGAGCGACACCACGAGGGCGACGTGGCCCGGGGTTCCGCCGATCGGGAGGAACTGGAGCGCCACGCCGAGGAGTCCGGCCCAGCCGTGGCGGAACGAGGTCCCGCCGAGGTTCCCGAGCCTCCCTCCCAGCATGAAGCCGACGGCGATCGCGACCGGGAACGTGAACAGGACGAGCCGCATCCTTCTCCTTATTTCACGGCGGGCAGGCGGGCGCCATCCGTGACGGTCGTATCGGCGCACGGCGTGTGCCCCTTGAAGGAGCCGGTGCCGAAGGGGTCGCAGGATCCAGGTCCGGTCGTTCCGGGGAGCGGTTCACCCGGACGGCCGGTCGTCGGTCGTCTCCTCCGCCGCCTCGTCGACCACCAGGTAGAGGTCGGGCGCCCCGCTCGGCGTCGGCAGGGACGACGACGGCTCCTCCTCGCCGATCACGACGCGGAGGACGTCGGGGATGTCGAGGTGCTGTCGCCCGGCGCCGTAGCCGACCGCCGTGATCCTCGTGGTCGGCAGATCGCCGTAGCCCTCCACCGTGGCGGCGAGGATCGCCGCGCCTGCCGCGTCGGTCAGCTCGGCGGCGACGCCGTGCGAGAACACGGGAACGCCGCGGAGGAGTTCGAGCACGGTGGGCGACGGGATCGGCATGGCTCCGTGCTCGCTCTTGGCGAGCCCGAGTCCGGTCGGGACCGCTGACGAGAACACGCGCTCGACCCCGAGCAGGGTGAGCGCCGCCGCGACGCCGACGAGCGTGAGGACCGTGTCGAGTCCCGACGCGTCGTGGAAGCGGACGACGTCGGGGTCCCGCCGGCTGACGCGGGCCTCGGCCTCGGCGTACAGGCGGAACATCCGGTGGGCGAGCCGACGAGCATCGGCGGGCAGGTCCGCGGTCTCGAGCAGCGAGCGGACGCTCGCGTACGTCCGGATGACGCCGGTCGTCTCGAGGCGCACGGTCACCCGCGTCGCCGCGATCTGGTGCTCTTCGACCCGCTCGATCTCGAGGTCGAAGGGCTCGAGCGGCAGTGCCGAGACGATCGCGACGAGCTCGTCGACGTCGGCGCCTGCGTCGATCAACGCGCCGAGCGCGGTGTCCCCCGTGATGCCGGCGATGCAGTCGAAGTACGCGATGCGCACCGGCAGGTCCTCCATGCGCGACGGCACGCGTCGAGCGGCGATGCCTCGATCGCGGAAGGGTGCATCGTATAGTACGGACCGCAACGGCCCTGGTCAGAGGCCCGTCGCGGTACCCGCTCGCCGTCCGATCCACAGATCCCGAGGTGCGATGACCTTCTCCGCCGAGACCCTCAGCCTCCTCGTGCTGATCGCGCTCGGTCTCGGTGCGCTCGCGCTGTTGCTGTCGGCGATGTCGCAGACCCGACGCCGTCCCGAGTCGCGAGGCCCGATCCACATGGACGACGTCCTCCGCGGTGTGCTCGAGGGACAGGCGAAGCAGATCCAGCGCCTCGAGGCGGCGATCCGCTCGCTCAACGCGACCGATCGGCGTCAGGAAGGCTTGATCGAAGGCGCGGTCCGCCGGGTCGGCCTGGTGCGGTACGACGCCTTCGAAGACGTGGGCGGGCGCCTGTCCTTCAGCTGCGCGCTGCTGGATGAGCACGGGACCGGGGTGGTCGTCACCTCGATCAACGGGCGGCAGGACACGCGC
>DASPIF010000240.1:0-4580 GCA_035629255.1 Actinomycetota bacterium
GACGTCGATGCCCCTCCAGGAGACGCTCGCCGTCGCCGGGTCGCTCGTGCCGCTGGAGGGCGGGAACCCGCTCCCGACCCCCGGTGTATGAGGCTCGAGACCGGCACCGCGCCGGCGCGGTCGAGCCGAGGAGGTCCACGATGACGCGACGCGCGATCCTCGCAGGCGTGATGACGCTGGCGGGTGCGGTGATGGTGCCCCCGCTCCCGGCGTCCGCGGGCGGTGGCTGCCACGACGGCGTCACGACGGCCACCGGGACCACCGTCACGATGGCGCAGGCGTGCTTCACGCCGACGATCCTCAGGGTCCACCCGGGCGAAACCGTGACGTTCGTGAACAAGGACGCGATGGCGCACAACGTCACCGCGAACCTGTGGGGGCACTTCGAGGACCTGTACGAGGCGGATCGGTTCGACGCGACGTTCGCCGACGCCGGCGTCTATCCGTTCGCGTGCACGTACCACCCGGGGATGACCGGCGCGATCGTGGTCGGCGACGGTACGGGCGCGGGCAACGGCGAGGTGATCAGCGCCCCGTCGATCGCGGATCCGACGGGGCCGACGGCGGAGCCGGTCGACACGAGCCTGGTGAGCACGGCCGCGGCGACGTCGCGGTCGTCGTCCGTGGGTTGGATCGCCGGCGGCGCGATCGGGCTCGCGATCGGCGCGATCTCGGCCCTCGTGCTGTCTCGTCGACGTCCCGCGGCGTGAGGGCCGCTCAGCCGACCGAGATGCCGGCCTGCTGGAACTGCAGCTGGAGGTCGTGGGGGTTCGTCGACGCGGCGAGCGCGGCCTCCGGTGTCACGACCCCGTCCTTCACGAGCTGCAACACGCTCTGGTCGAACGTGATCATGCCGTAGTACCCGCCGTCCGCGATCACGTCGTGGATCTCGGCGGTCGTGTCGGGATCCGCGATCCGCTCCGCGATGCGACCGGTGTTCACGAGGATCTCGTGGCTCGGCACCATGCCGCCGCCCTGGCGGGGCACGAGACGCTGGCACACGATGCCCTTCAGCGCGCCGGCGAGGGTCAGCCGGATCTGCCCCTGCTGGTAGGGCGGGAAGAAGTCGACGACGCGGTTGACCGTCTCGGTCGCATCGACGGTGTGCAGCGTCGACAGCACGAGGTGGCCGGTCTCCGCCGCCTGCAGGGCGGCGCGGACGGTCTCCGTGTCGCGCATCTCGCCGATCAGGATCACGTCGGGGTCCTGGCGGAGCGCGGCGCGGAGCGCGGACAGGAAGCTCTCGGTGTCGTTGCCGACCTCCCGCTGATTGATCGACGCGACGTCGTCGCGGAACAGCACCTCGATCGGATCCTCGATCGTCACGATGTGGCACTGCCGCGTGTGGTTGAGGTGCTCGATCATCGCGGCGAGCGTGGTCGTCTTGCCCGATCCGGTGGGACCCGTGACGAGGACCAGGCCACGATGCTCCGCGGTCAGCGTGCGGATCGTCTCGGGCAGCCCCATCTCCTCGAAGGTCGGGCCGCCGAACCGGAGCTTCCTGAGCACCGCCGAGACCGACCCGCGCTGGCGGAAGACGTTCACGCGGAACCGGCCGACGCGCGGGATGGAGTAGGCGAAGTCGATCTCCCCCGTCGCGTCGAACTTCGGGCGGCGATCCTTCGGCACGATCGCGTCGCCGATCGCCTCGGCATCGTCGTGGCTGAGCGGCTCATGCACGAGGGGCTCGAGCACGCCGTTGAGCCGCAGCTTGGGTGGTGTCCCGACCTTCACGTGGAGGTCGGATCCGTCCCGCTCGACCAGCTCGGCGAGCCACGCGTTGAACTCGTCCACGATGCTCGACGTGGCCTGGCCGTTCGAGCTCGCGGGGGCGTTCAACTGGTCGGTTTCGATCATCCAACCCCTCCAGGGCCGTGCGGAACGATGGGTCGTATCCGAGGTTCCGTAGTCCTATCGGACCGCCGCAGCCGAACCCTGAGCACGAACGCCCGGAAAGGCGGCGGCCGGCGGACCCGCGGTCAGGGTCGCCGAACGTCGACGTGTCCGGGGTGCGGCCGTACGATGGGTTGGACGTCCGCACGGCGGACGGCCACTCGAGCCCGGAGGTTCGCTCCCTTGGTCACCGAAGCGCAGGTCCGCGACGCCCTCCATACGGTCCGCGATCCCGAGATCGGCCGCCCGATCGACGACCTCGGGATGCTGGCCGCGGTCGACGTCCAAGGCGAGAAGGTCCTCGTCCACGTGCTGCTCACGATCGCCGGCTGCCCCCTCCAGGACCGGATCACGGGCGACGTGAAGGCGGCGCTCGCCCCGATCGGCGTCACCGACGTCGAGGTCCGGATGTCACCGATGTCCGAGGAGCAACGTGCCGCGCTCGTCGGCACGCTCCGCGGGACGCCCGGCCAGCCGCAGCAGCAGAAGACGTTCTTCACCGGCAGCTCGACGTCCGTGATCGCCGTCGCCTCCGGCAAGGGTGGCGTGGGCAAGTCGAGCATCACCGTCAACCTCGCCGCGGCACTCGCCGCCGAAGGCTCGCGCGTCGGCGTCCTCGACGCGGACGTCTGGGGCTTCAGCGTGCCGCGGATGATGGGGATCGCGGGGCGACCCGTCGGCTTCAACGACATGATCCTGCCGCTGGAGTCGCACGGCGTGAAGATCATCTCGATGGGCTTCTTCGTCGACGAGGAGACCCCCGTGATCTGGCGCGGCCCGATGCTCCACAAGGCGATCGAGCAGTTCCTCGGCGACGTCTACTGGGGCGACCTCGACTTCCTCCTGTGCGATCTGCCTCCCGGCACCGGCGACGTCTCGATCTCGCTGGCATCGTTCCTTCCGGGTGCGTCGATGCTCGTCGTCACGACGCCGCAGGAAGCGGCGCGCAAGGTGGCCGAGCGCGCCGGCAAGATGGCCGAACGCACGAACCTGCGTCCCGTCGGCGTCGTCGAGAACATGTCGTGGTTCGTCTGCCCCCATTGCGGGGGACGCGAGGCGATCTTCGGTGAGGGCGGTGGCCGCGAGGCGGCGGAGACCCTCGGCGTCGAGCTCCTCGCGCAGGTGCCGCTGATGCCGTCGGTGCGCTCGGGCGGCGACGTCGGCGTCCCGATCGTCGTCTCCGATCCCGGTTCCCCGGCCGGACGGGCGTTACGCGACGCCGCTCGCGCGCTGGCGCGCGTGACCAAGAGCAAGGTCGGCAAGCCGTTGCCGCTGATGGCGAACCCCGGTGCGCCCGTCGCGGCGGGCCACCACGGCCACGCGCACTGACGCGGCCCTAGGCCTCGGTCACCCGCGTATCGCCGGCGACGTCTTCGGAGACGGGCTCATCCTCGTCCGGAGCGGCGTCCCAGCGTCGACGCGACCAGATCACGAGCGTCGCGATGCAGATCACGGCGACGGTCGCTCCGGTCCACTGGCTGCCGGTGAGCCCGAAGATCCGCTTGTCGATCCGCAGGAAGTCCTCGATGACGCGGAGCGTCCCGTACCACGCGCCGAACGTGAGCGTGAGCACGCCCCGGCGCCGCGGCCCGCGTGACATCGCGTAGAGCAGGACGAACAGGAGCGTGGCGCCGACCATGTCGTACAGCGCCGTCTGATGCACGCCCACCCCCTGACCGAGGAGCTCGCCGGCCGAGGTGAGCGTCGCGCTGCTCCGGGTGAGCTCGAGGACCTGGGCGCCCTCGAGGGTCGCTCGACACGTCTCGGAGACGCAGGAGAAGCCCGGCAACGGCCCGCCCTCGTACCGGAACGCGAGGAGCCAGCTCGTCGGCTTGCCGAGGTGATCGCCGATGATCAGGTCCCCGATCCGGCCGAACGCGATGCCGAACGCGAGGCCGATGACGGCGCCGTCCATCACCTGGAAGAACGAGTAGCCGAAACGCCGGAACAGCGGGAGGTTTATCAGGATCGCCCCGGCCATCCCCCCGAGCAGCGTCAGCCCTCCTCGCCACAGCGCGAGCATCTCCCCGACGCTCTCGAACTCGGAGAAGTGGCCGATCACGTAGAAGAGGCGCGCGCCGAGGATCGTCCCGATCAGGGACCAGAACACCATCGTGTTCAGGTGCTCGGCGCTGACACCGCGCTTCGGTCCCTCGCGCGAAAGGATCCACGCGCCGAACAGGTACCCGACCGCGATCCCGATCCCGTGCGGGCTGATCGCGAGGTCGCCGAACAGATGGACCCGGTCGAGGATGGGCCAGCCGATCGCGGCGAGGGAGTCGGACATCGGGCGAGTCTATCGACGGTCGCTCGGGCGCCGGTGGCGCGCCTTGTCGCGACGCTTCCGCCCGGCGTCAGGGCTCGAGGGCGACCGCGACCGCGCGGCCGAGCAGCAACCCGCCGACGACGTCCGAGGGGTAATGCACCCCGAGGTACGTCCGCGACGCGCCGACCGCGAGGGCGAGCCCGTCGAGGCCGAGACGCGCGAGCCGAGGCGGCGCGAGCTCCGAGGCCGCCGCGGTCGTGAACGCGAGCAGCACGGCCGGATGGCTGCTCGGCCACGAGGTCGCCCTCGGCGCGCCGATCCGGAGCCGCGTTCCCTCGACGTCGGCGACGTACGGCCGCGGTCGCAGGAACACCTTCTTGAGGCCCTGGCCCGCGAGCCACGCCGTCCCCGCCGCCGCGAG
>DASPIF010000241.1:0-7461 GCA_035629255.1 Actinomycetota bacterium
ATGTTCACCATCAGGTTCGGGAACACCGAGTAGCCCCAGTACGTGCGGCGGTCGAGCTCGGTCAGGCCGGGCAGGATCGGCAGGTCGGACGTCCCGGACATCGTGAAGGTGGTCATGCCGTCGGCGAGCGTCGCGCCGAGATCCGGCCGCTCGTAGTCGACGACCATGCCCTTGCGGTACATCGGGACGATCCTCACGAGCTCGGGGTGGACGGTCGGGCAGTGGAGGCACTCGTTGAAGTTGTCGTGGACGATCTTCCAGTTCGCCTCGATCTCGTAGACCTGGCGGTGCCCGACGCGGAGCTCGCCGATCGCGTACCGGTCATACGCGAGTGGCTCGTCGGGTTCGATCGCGAGCTGCTCGCCGAGGGACCGAGGGTCGTCTGAGAGCTTGACGAAGACGAACCCCTCCCACGTCTCGACCTGCACGCCACGAAGCCCGTACGCCGAGCGATCGAGCCCGCTGTCGGCCGGGACGTTGGGCGTGCCGATCAGCGCGCCGTCGAGCCCGTAGGTCCAGTTGTGGTACGGACACACGACCGCGGCGCCCTTCAGGTGCCCGCGCGCGTCGTCGAGCAGCACGGACCCGCGGTGCCGACAGACGTCGTAGAAGGCGCGGAGCTCGCCGTCCTTGCCGCGCAGCACCATCACGCGCTCGTCGCCGACGTCGCGGACGAGGTAGTCGCCGCTGTCCGGCGCCTCCTCCTGGCGCCCGATGCAGAACCACGACCGCTCGAAGACGCGCTCCTGCTCGAGCTGGAAGATCTCGGGGTCGGCGTAGTCGCGGCCGGGGAGGCCCGGATGGATCGTCGGGACGCGTTCGTGCTCGATCGCGGTCGTCGGGCGGTCGGTCACGTCGCTGGCCACGGAGGTGCCCCCTCGCGAGGTCCGCGGGCGGGACCTCCGGCCGACGATGCGACGTGCGTGCGATGCGTGTCAAGCGGCCCGACCTGCGGCTCCGGTGGGTGGCGAGCGACGTCCTGTCCGGGATCTGGGTGGGGCGTGCGCCAGCGCGGCCGAAGCAGGATCTGCCGATCCGACGTAACGTATGACCATGGCAGCTCGAGTCCCCGCAGGTACCACCGAGTTCTTCAAGACCGCGATGGGCAAGACGTTGCGCGTGGAGGAATCGGACGAGGGCCAGTTGCGGGTCGAGATCCTCAAGGAGGGTGCCTGGATCGAGGCCCCCCGAGGCATGATCGGCCTGCGTCTCGCCCCCGGAACGAAGCGGCTCACCGCGCGCGAGATCGCCAAGCTCCCCGCCTGAGCTTCGGCCTCACCGGACCGCGTCGAGCAAGCGGCGTGCCGTCGCGCGCCAGGACCACTCGCGACCCGCGAATGACGTGATCGCGCCCGCCACCTCCTGGCGCTCGGCCGGATCCATCCCGAGCAGGGCGTCGAGCCCGCGTGCGATCCGTCCCGCGGCGCCCTCGCCCGGGCCGAACGAGAACAGCCCCGGCCGCGCGATCTCCGCCTCGAGCGCGGCCGCGATCTCGCCGAGACCGGAGTGCCGGGCGACGAGCGGGAGCGCCCCTGCGGCCACGCCTTCGATCGCGACCATCCCGAACGCCTCCGCGAGGATCGACGGGACCACGAGGACGTCCATCGCCGCGAGCGCGTCCGGCGCGTAGCGGTGATCGAGCCGCCCGGTGAACGCGACCGCGGCCGGCGGCGCCTCCGCTGGCGCCAGCTCGAGCGACGACCCCGGCCAAACGCTTGCGATCCACCGCCGGGTCTCCTCGTCCTCGACGAGCGCGAGCGCCGCGAGCCACTCGCGGAACGAGCCGAACCCGACGACCAGCACGTCCGCTCGGACGCGCGTCGATCGCGCGGCCTCGAGCAGCAGATGCACGCCCTTCTGCTCGATCAGCTTGCCGAACGAACCGACGATCGGCCGGTCGGAGCGAGCGAGCGCCTCGAGGCGGTCCGCCGCGCCCTGCTCGGGCACCGCCTGGTCGTACGTCGCCGCGAGGGCGTCGAACCCGTTCGGGTTCCGCGCCGCGAGCGCCCGGCGCACCTCGTCGTCGTGCCCGACCGGACGGCCCCGCTCGACGTCCGCGTCGCGTCGCAGCCGCTCGGCGACGTCGAGGAGCGCCTCCGTTCGGTCACGCGGCCGGAACGTCCGCGCGTCCAGCCCGGGCGCGACCACCGGACCGAGCTCGCCGAGTCCGGGCACCAGCTCGGCGCACCGGTCGAGGACGTCGCGGCTCGCGCCGACCACCGCGCGCGCGGCGTCGAGTCCCTCGGCGGCGAGCGCGGCGAACCGCGGCTGCTCGCGGATCGCGTACTCGAGATCGCTCCCGTGGATCTTCGCGACGTACGGGACGCCACCGAGCGCGCGCGCCGCGACGACGGCGCCGGGGATCGCGTGTCCCGAGACCGCGACCTCGGGGTCGTGCCATGCGACCGCGGCTCGCAGCGCGTCGACGTTGGCGGCGAGGTACGCCGCGACGGTGGCGTCGTCGAGGTCGACGAACCGCCGCACCGTGAACCCCTCGTACTCGTCGAGCACGAAGACCGGCAGGACCTCGCCGATCGACGGTCGGAGCAGCACGCAACGGCCGCCGGCGTCCGACGCGACGGCCGCCGGGTTCGGCGTGAGCGCCGACGGACCGGTCGCATCGACCGTGCCGCTCGCGTCGATCCAGCGGTAGCGCTCGACATGGCGCTCCTGGCAGACGAGGAGCACGTCGTGGCCGTCCTCGCGCAGTACCTCGGCGGTGCGGGCGGCGTAGATGTTCGACCCCGAGCCCTCGAGCAGCCAGCCGTGCCAGAGCAGGACGCGCATCGCGTGGTCCTATCACGCGCGCGCCGCGCCGCGGTGCACCTCAGCCGGTGCGCACGTTGCCGAGCCAGCTCTCGTACAGCCCGGCGTAGACGCCGCCGCGCGCGACGAGGTCGCCGTGCTCGCCACGCTCGACGATCCGTCCCGCGTCGAACACGACGATCTCGTCCGCATGCTCGGCGGTCGACAGGCGGTGCGCGATCGTGATCGAGGTCCGTCCGACCGACAGCCGCCGGAGCGCTTCGGAGATCCGCCGCTCGGTCGACGGATCGACGGCGCTCGTCGCCTCGTCCAGGATCAGCAGCCCCGGATCCGCGATCTGGGCGCGAACGAGCGAGACCAGCTGGCGCTCGCCGACCGACAGGCTCTCGCCGCGCTCCCCGACGCGGGTCGCGAGCCCCTCGGGGAGCGACTCGACCCACGCTCCGAGCCCGAGCTCCTCGAACGCCGCCTCGACCTCGCGGTCGCTCGCGCCGGGCGAGCCCGCCCGGACGTTCTCGAGCACCGTGACGTCGAACAGGAACCCGTCCTGCGGCACCATCCGGATCGCCCGCTGACGCGAGCTCCTCGACACGTCGGCGAGCGGCATCCCGCCGACGACGATCTGTCCCTCGACCGGATCGGCGAGCCGCGACAGCAGCTTGCAGAACGTCGTCTTCCCGGACCCGGTCTCGCCGACGACGGCGATGTGCGCGCCGGCGGCGACGTCCAGCGAGACGTCGTGCAGCACGTCCGGGCCCTCGCCGTAGCGGTACGTCACGTGCTCGGCCCGGATCGCGAGCGCCCCCGGCGGGAGGTCGACGCCGGGCTCCGGCTCGCGGATCTCCACCGGCAGCTCGAGGAGCGCGAGGATCTTGCGCCACCCCGCGATCGCCGTCTGCGTCTCGGAGTAGATCTCGGGCAGGTCGCTGAACGGGTGCAGGAACAGGTTCGCGAGGAACAGGAACGCCGAGACCCGGCCGAACGTGAGTCCCCATCCCGGGCCGTAGGTCGCGCCGGCGAGGATCACGACCGAGTAGGCGAGGCCCCAGAAGATCGCCGACATCGGGAAAAGGATCGCGGTTCTCAGGTGAGCGATGCGCTGCGCCTCGAACCGGTCGTGGATCGCGCGCTTGACCCGCGCGTCGATCCGCGCATCGAGTCCGTACGCGCGGATCACGGCCGCGCCCATCACGCTCTCGGAGACCTCGGAGAGCATCGCGCCGACCCGCGCCCGCACGAGGTCGTACGCGCGAGAGAGACGTCCCTGCATCGAACCCATCGTCACGAGCAGCGGGATCACGAGGACCACGACGGGGATCGTCAGCTGCCACGAGTACGCGAGCATGATCGCGAGCGCGCCGAGGATCTGGGCAGCCGAGACGATCCAGGCGATGCCGCCCCACTCCGTGAACTGAGACAGCGTGTCGACGTCCGCGGTCACGCGCCCGACGAACACGCCGCGCCGCTCCTGGGACTGGACGGCGATCGAGAGCCGGTGGATGTGCGCGAACGCGCGGACGCGGAGCTGCGCGAGGGCCTCCTCGGAGGCCCGTGTGAGCCTCCGCGTGGCCTCACGCTCGGCGACGTACGCGAGGACGATCGACGCGCCGGCGGCCGCGCTCAGCCCGAACACGAAGGCCGGCCGGAAGCCGCCACGGAACCCGTGGTCGAAGATCTGCTGGACGACGATCGGCACGAGCAGCGCGCCGGCGGCGGCGAGGAGCGACACCGCGACCGTGAAGGCGATGCCGCGGCGGAGCTCGGGGCTCATCCGGATCCCCTCGATCAGGACGCGTCGCGCGCTACGCAGGTGCGGGGGGACCGGGAGCTCGTCCGGCTCGCCGGTCACGTTCGGGTCCGCCGCGGTCATCGCTCGCCCCGCTCGTAGGCGCGCACCATCGCGGCGTACCGGGGCTCGCGGGCCATGAGCTCCTCGTGGGACCCGTCGGCCCGCAGGCGTCCCTCCTCGAGATACAGGACGCGGTCGGCGAGGCGGATCGTCGACAGCCGGTAGGCCACGACGACGAGCGTCGTGTCCAGCTCGGCGCGGAGCCCGGCCAGGATCTCGGCCTCGATCGTCGGATCGACCGCGCTCGTCGCGTCGTCCAGGATCAGCAGCCGCGGCCGCCGCAGCAGCGCACGCGCGAGCGCCACGCGCTGGCGCTCGCCGCCGGACAGGGTGTACCCGCGCTCGCCGAGGATCGTCTCGTAGCCCCGTGGGAGCCGGCGGATGAACCGGTCCGCGCGGACGATCTCCGCCGCGCGCCGCACCTCGTCCTCCGACGCGTCGGTGTCGAGTTTGATGTTCTCCGTGACGGTGCTCGCGAACAGGAACGACTCCTGGAACACGATCGCCGCCGCGCGCCGGAGCTCGCGGTCGTCGACGTGCCGGAGGTCCACCCCGCCGAGGACGATCTCGCCCGAGCTCGGGTCGTCGAGCCGCACGAGCAGCTGCGCGAGCGTCGACTTGCCGACGCCGGTGGCGCCGACGACCGCGACCGACTCGTTCGGCGCGACGGTGAAGGAGATCCCCTCGAGCACGCGGAAGCCGTCGAACCCGTACGTGACGGCCTCGCATCGCACCTCGAGCGGGCCCTCGGGCAGGCGGGCCGGCTCCGAGGGGCGTTCGAGCGGCGAGCGCTCCGCGAGGACCTCGGCGATCCGGTCGTGCGCGACGACCGCGCGGGGAAGTTCGAGCAGGATCCAGCCGATGAACCGGAGCGGCCACGCGATCAGGTCGAACAGCGCGACGACCTGGACGAGCGTCCCGAGGGTGACGTCCCCGGTCGACAGGCGCCACGCGCCGATCGCGAGCAGCGCGATCGAGGCGCCCGAGGGCAGCGACTCGAGCGCCGGCTCGAACGCGGCGCGGATCCTGCCGGCCTCGGTGCGCTCGACGCGGACCGCCTCGGCCTTGGCGGCGAGCCGAGCGACCTCCGCCGGCTCGCGACCGAGCGTCTTGACGACCAGCGCGCCGTCGATCGACTCGTGCGCGACCGCCGACACCTCGCCGATGCGCTCCTGCGCCCGCCGCGCCGGTCCCTGCATCTTCTTCGCGAACGTCCGGTTCATGATCGCGAGCGCCGGCACCATCGCCGCGCCCACGAGCGCGAGGTACGGGTCGGCGATCACGAGCGAGACGAGCGCGAACACCACCAGCAGGAGCGCGCCGATCGAGAAGGGGATCGGATAGAGGACCTCGATCGAGGCCTCGACGTCGGCCTCCATGTGCGAGAGCAGCTCGCCGGTCGGTTGCGCGCGGTGGTAGGCGAGCGACAGGTCGCGGTACCGGTCCGAGACGCGATCGCGGAGCGTCGCGCCGACGGCCGCGCCGAGCACCCCGCTGTAGTACCGGCGCACGCCGATCCCGACCGCACGCATCGTCGTGAAGAGCATCACGACGCCGATCCCGAGCCAGACCGCGCCCGCCGACACGCCCTCCTCCGTGAAGGCCGGACGCAGCACGCGATCCGTGACCCGCCCGAGCGCGACCGTCACGAGGACCGACCCGATCGCGAACACGAACGCGCCCACGACCGCGATCCAGAACGGCCGCGGGTTCGAACGGAGGTGCGAGACGACCAGCCGCGCCCCACGTCGGAAGATCGGGCCGTCGTCGCGCTCGGTTCGCACCGCGGTGGTCGCCATCGTCCACGCATGATGCGCGACGGCGTCACGTCAGGACCCGGGACGTCCCTCCCGGAGCTCGGCCCACGGGTCGTAGTCCACCTCGAGCGCCTCCTGCGCGGGCCGCTCGCCCTCGGGGACGTGACGGAGGTTGACGCGGATCCGGTACCACGCCGTGGAGCGGCCGCGCATCGCGTCGACCATCAGGTCCGGCGGCTCGAGCCGGGCGGCGGCGTCGGGGTGCCGGGCCTTCCAGCGCTCGAACCCGGCGAGCGCCTCGTCCTGGGTCGCCGCCCGCGCGATCTCGATGATCGGGTGGGTCGTCCGGCGACGTCCGGTGGGACCGGCGTCCTTGCCGGGAGCCGGCGGCGGCACGATGCCTTCGCGCGGCGCCGAACCGGTCCGACGCTTCGACGGCTGGACCCGAGGGGGCTCGCCCGTCTGCTTCTCGTAATGCGGGGGCCACGGTGCGTCGCCGAAGCCGACGGCCTCGTGCTGCTCCGCGAGCTCGAGCAGCGCGTCGAGCGAGCCGACGGCCTCGTCGATCCCCTCGCTCGGATCGCCGATCGACGCCATCCGCTCGGGGACGGTTCCGATCGTGAACGCCGACGGGTCGACGTCGGGCACCTCGTCCCACGTGAGCGGTGTCGAGACGCGCGCGTCGGGGGTGGGCCGGACCGAGTACTGCGAGGCGACCGTCCGGTCCTTCGCGTTCTGGTTGTAGTCGAGGAACACGCCGTGGCGCTCCTCCTTCCACCACGCGCTCGTCGCGAGCTCGGGGACGCGCCGCTCGACCTCGCGCGCGAGCGCGAGCGCGGCGCGCCGGACCTCGGGGAACGTCCAGCGCGGCTCGATCCGCGCGTAGACGTGGATCCCGCGCGAGCCGGACGTCTTCGGCCACCCGACGAGGCCGAAGTCCTCGAGCACCTCGCGGGTGGCGAGCGCGACCTCGCGGACCTGGGCGAACTCGACCCCCGGGATCGGGTCGAGGTCGACGCGCAGCTCGTCGGGATGATCGAGGTCCTCCGCCCGGACGGGGTGCGGGTTGAGGTCGATGCAGCCGAGGTT
>DASPIF010000242.1:0-2841 GCA_035629255.1 Actinomycetota bacterium
ATACGCGCGTACTTCGCGAGCGCGCCGCTCGTGTAGCGCGGCTCAGGCGAGGTCCACCCTGCGCGTCGGCGGTCCAGCTCGGCGGCGTCGATCGCGACGTCCAGCCTGCGGTTCGCCGCGTCGATCACGATCTCATCGCCCTCGTGGATCAGCGCGATCGGACCGCCGACGAACGCCTCGGGGGCGACGTGGCCGACGCTGTAGCCCTTCGTCGCGCCGCTGAAGCGGCCGTCGGTGATCAGCGCGACGTCCTTCCCGAGGCCCGCCCCGGCGACGGCGGCCGTGACGGCGAGCATCTCCGGCATCCCGGGCGAGCCCTTCGGGCCCTCGTACCGGATCACGACGACGTCGCCGGCCACGATCGAACCGCTCGTCACGGCGGCGAACGCATCGTCCTCGGAGTCGAACACGCGCGCGCGTCCGCGGAACTCGAGCGACGCAGCCCCGGCGATCTTCATCACGGCCCCCTCGGGCGCGATCGAGCCGTAGAGGATCGCGGTGCCTCCCTCGGGATGGATCGGCTCCGCGAACGGCCGGACGACGTCGCCGTCGGGATCCGGGATGTCCATCGCGCCGAGGTTCTCGGCGATGGTCCTGCCGGTCACCGTCAGACACTCGCCGTTCAGCAACCCGGCGTCGAGGAGCTCCTTCATGACCACGGGCACGCCGCCGACGCGGTCGAGGTCCTGCATCACGAACCGGCCGGCCGGCCGGACGTCCACCAGGTGCGGCACCTCGCGGCTGATGCGGTCGAAGTCGTCGAGCGAGAGCTCGACCCCGGCCTCGTGCGCGATCGCGATCAGGTGCAGGACGGCATTGGTGGACCCCGCGACGGCCATCGTCACGCGGATCGCGTTCAGCAGCGCCTCGCGCGTGATGACGTCGCGCGCGGTGATGCCCCGCTCGGCGAGCTTCGTCACCGCGACCCCCGACTCGCGCGCGAACACCTCGCGCCGGTAGTCGACGGCGGGCGGGGACGCGGCACCGGGCAGGGACATCCCCATCGCCTCGGCCGCGGCGGCCATCGTGTTCGCCGTGTACATGCCGGCGCACGAACCGGTCGTCGGGCAGGCGGCTCGCTCGATCGCGAGGAGCTCCTCGTCGCCGATCGTGCCGCGCGCGTGCGAACCCACCGCCTCGAACACGTCCTGGATCGTGATGTCCCGCCCACCGTAGGTGCCGGCGAGGATCGTTCCGCCGTAGAGGTAGACGGCCGGCAGGTTCAGCCGCGCCATCGCCATCAGCATCCCGGGCTCGGACTTGTCGCAGCCGGCGATCCCGACGAGCGCGTCCATCCGCTCGGCGTGCATCACGAGCTCGACCGAGTCGGCGATCACGTCGCGCGACATCAGCGACGCCTTCATGCCCTCGTGCCCCATCGCGATCCCGTCGGAGACGGCGATCGTCGTGAACTCGAGCGGCACGGAGCCGCCCTGCCGCACCCCCTCCTTCGCGAGCGCTGCCAGCTTGTCGAGGTGGTAGTTGCACGGCGTCACCTCGTTCCACGAGGACGCGACGCCGACCTGGGGCTTGCCGAAGTCGTCCTCGGAGAACCCGACGGCGCGCAGGTACGCGCGCGCCGGCGCGCGCTGGGGACCCTCGGTCACCTGCCACGAGCGCGGACGTCGGTGGTCGGGCGTTCGGCCGATCAGGGTCGGTCCTCCTCGGGGCCTGGAAGGATGGGGGCCGAACGATACCAAGCCACCTCGGAGGGCTTGCCGTTGAACCGATCGGTCGCCCCTCGTCCGGCCACGCGGTCGTGGTGGATGGAGGAGGCGCTCTCCCGCGACGCGTTCGTGGGTCCGGAGGCGCCCCCGCTCGCTGGGAACACGACCGCCGACGTCGTGATCCTCGGGGGCGGCTACACGGGGATGTGGACCGCGTGGTTCCTCAAGGAGCGCGAGCCCGATCTCGACATCGTGCTGCTCGAGGCCGACATCTGCGGTGGCGGGCCGAGCGGCCGCAACGGCGGGTTCTGCGACGGGTGGTGGGGCCACCTCGGTGACCTGCTCCAGACCTACGGCGAGGCCGACGGGCTCGAGCTCCTGATGACGATGGGACGCTCGCCCGGCGAGATCGGCGCGTGGGCCGAGCGGCACGGCGTTGACGTGTGGTTCCGGCACGCCGGCGACCTCGCGGTCGCGACGACCCCGGCGCAGGACCATCGGTTCGCCGGGCTGATCGAGACGGCCGCGCGGCTCGGCGTCGAGGACGAGTACGCGATCCTGACCGCCGACGAGGTCCGCGATCGGTGCGACTCTCCCGTCTTCCGCGGCGGTCTCCTGATCCACGACGCGGCGAACCTCCAGCCGGCGCGGCTGGCCCGAGCGCTGCGGAACGTCCTGTTCGAGCGCGGGGTGCGGATCCACGAGGGCACGCCGGTCACGCGGTTCCGCGCCGGGTCCCCCGTGGTCGCCGAGACGCCCAACGGCACGGTCCACGCCGCCGACGCGATCGTGGGGCTCGGCGCGTGGGCCACGTGGTGGCGGCCGTTCCAGCCGGTCACGACCGTCCGCGGCTCGTACATCGTGATCACCGAACCCGCGCCCGACCGGCTGAAGGAGCTCGGATGGACCGGCGGCCAGCAGATCCGCGACCTGCGGTCGTCGATCCACTACGCGCGGACGACACCGGACGGCCGCGTCGCGCTCGGGCTCGGTGGCCTCCAGCCGGATCTCGCCCGGCGGATCGACCATCGGTACGACTACGTCGACCGCTACGCATCCCGCGTCGCGCGCGACCTCGTCCGTCTGTTCCCCGCCTTCGAGGGCGTGCCGATCGAGGCGGGGTGGGGCGGGCCGATCAACGTCAGCGGGTTCACGATGCCGTTCTTCGGCACGA
>DASPIF010000243.1:0-13443 GCA_035629255.1 Actinomycetota bacterium
CGTCGGTAGGCTTACGGCGTGACCGCGTACGAGTCGGTGATCGGGCTCGAGTGCCACGTCGAGCTCTCGACCGCGACGAAGATGTTCTGCGGGTGCCGCAACGCGTTCGGGGCGCCGCCGAACTCGAACGTGTGCCCGGTCTGCCTCGGGCTCCCGGGCTCGCTGCCGGTCCCGAACGAGGCGGCGATCGCGGCCATCGTCAGGATCGGGCTGGCGCTCGAGTGCGCGATCGCGCCGGACTCGCTCTTCCACCGGAAGAACTACTTCTATCCGGATATGCCGAAGGACTTCCAGATCAGCCAGTACGACCTTCCGATCTGCGTCGGCGGGCATCTCGACATCGAGGTGGACGGCCGGGCGCGGACGATCGGGATCACCCGGGTCCACATGGAAGAGGACACCGGGAAGACGACCCACGTCGGCGCGACGGGCCGGATCGGCAGCGCCGACCACGCGCTCGTCGACTACAACCGCGCGGGCGTGCCGCTCGTCGAGTGCGTCAGCGAGCCGGATCTCCGAACGCCGGAGGAGGCGCGCGCGTACCTGACCGAGCTCCGAGCGACGCTCCAGGCTCTCGCCGTCAGCGACGTCCGGATGGAGGAGGGGTCGCTGCGCTGCGACGCGAACATCTCCACGCGCCGGATCGGCGAGACGACCTTCGGGACGAAGGTAGAGATCAAGAACCTCAACTCGATCCGCTCGCTCGAGCGCGCGCTCCGCTTCGAGGAGGAGCGGCAGCGAACGATGCTCGACCGCGGCGAGACGATCACCCAGGAGACGCGGCATTTCGACGAGGAGCGCGGCTCGACGCACACGCTGCGCTCGAAGGAGGAGGCGTTCGACTACCGGTACTTCCCGGAGCCGGACCTCCCGCCGCTCGCGCCGGACGGGGCGTGGGTCGCCGCGATCCGCGACGGCCTGCCCGAGCTGCCGGCCGCCAAGCGCGCGCGGTTCGCCACCGAGTTCGGCATCCGCGAGGAGGTGGCGAGGATCCTCACCGGCTCGATGGCGACGTCGCGCTTCTACGAGGAGACCGTCGCGCTCGGCGCCGACCCGAAGGCGAGCGCGAACTGGATCACGCAGGACGTCGCCGCGCTCGCGAACAAGGCACGGGTCGACGACCTCGACGCGACCGCGCTCACCCCGGGGCACGTCGCCCAGCTGATCGCGCTGGTCGCCGACGGCACCGTCTCGCAGTCGGCGGCGAAACAGGCGCTCGAAGAGGTGTTCGAGACCGGTGACGCGCCCGCCGAGGTGATCGAGCGACGGGGTTTGCGTCAGGTCACCGATACCTCGGCGCTCGAGGCATGGGTCGACGAGGCGATCGCCGAGAACGCGTCCGCGGTCGAGCAGTACCGATCCGGCAAGGAGGGGGCGCTCAACGCGGTCCTCGGCGCGGTGATGAAGAGGTCGCGTGGCTCGGCGAACGCGCAGGCCGTCCGCGAGGTCCTCGTCCGACGGCTCGCGAGCGACTGAGCCGTCGCGGGTGAGGACCGATCGCGCCACCGCGCCTCGGTATCCGTGGTGGCAGCTGATCCTGCTCGGCATCGCCGGTCTCATCGAGGCGCTGTTCCGCCCGATCGGCACGATGTGGCGCTCGACCCAGCCGCTCGAGCGCTACGGCCTCGCCCACCTCGCGAGCGTCGCGGGGGACACGTTCGTCGCGTTCGCGCTCGCCGGCTCGATCTTCTTCGACCTCCCGCCGGCCGAGGCCGAGCTCAAGGTCGCGCTGTACCTGGGGCTCACGATGGCCCCGCTCGCGCTCGCCGCTCCGTTGCTCGTCCCGCTGCTCGACCGGGCGGGTCCGAGGCGCGCGATCTCGTTCGCCGCCGCGGCCGGGCGAGCGCTCGTATGCATCTACGCGGCGCCGAGGTTCGGCACGCTGCTGCTCTTCCCGTGCGCGTTCCTGCTCCTCGCGCTGTCGAAGGTGCACGCGATCACGAAGAACGGGCTCTCGATGGCCTACGCCGGCCAGGACGAGGGCCTCGTCCGCGCGAACGCGCGCCTCGGCCGGATCGGCGTGGGCGGCGCCGTGCTCGCCGCGCCGCTCGCGATCGGAGCGTTGCAGGTCGGCGGCGCAGCCGCGGCCCTGTACGGCGGTGCCGCCGTGTACGCGATCGCCGCCGTCCTGAACCTCCGGCTGCCGCACCCGAACGCCCGCGGCGGCCGTGCGGAGGTCTCGAGGACCGGCGCGATCGCGCAGCTCACCGCGCCGGCGATCGGGGCCGCCGGGCTCCGGGCCGCGACGGGGTTCCTGCTGTTCACGCTGGCCTTCGCGCTGCGTCGGAGCGGCGAGCCGACCTGGTGGTTCGGGGTGCTCGCGGCCGCGGGCACCGCGGGAGGGTTCCTCGGGGACCTGATCGCGCCGCGGCTGCCGACGGCGCTGCGTGAGGAGGCGGTCGTCGTCGGATGCGTGATCGGCGCCGGAACCGGCGCGGTGCTCGCGTACGTCGCGTTCTCGCTCCCTGTCCTGGTCGTGTTCGCGCTCGCGGTCGGGGCGGCCGCCGAGCTCGGCCGGCTCGCGTTCCAGAGCCTGATGCAGACGCTCGCGCCCGGCGGCGCGCACGGCCGGGTCTTCGTCCGGTACGAGGTGATCTTCCAGCTCGCGTGGGTCGCCGGAGCGCTGGTGCCCGCGATGGCGCCGCTCGAGTTCCGCGGCGCGTTCCTCGTCTTGGCGTTCCTGTATCTCGTCGCGGGGATCGGGTACCTCACGCCCGACGTTCTCGCGCGTCGCCGCCGGGCATCGACCCGGCCATCGGGTGGCTCGTCCGGCAGGTCGACGTCGCCACGGGACGCGGAGCGACCGCGGTAGGCTGCGCCGGTTCGGACCGGACCTCAGGAGGGACCTCGGGATGGCGGATTGGGTGAAGGTCGGCTCGGCCGGGGAGCTCGGCGAGGGCGAGATGAGCTCGTACAGCGTCGGCGCTCGCCAGGTCGCGGTCGCGAACATCGACGGCGACCTCCACGCGTGGGACGACTACTGCACCCACCAGCAGTGCTCGCTCGCCGAGGGCGACCTCGACGGCACGCTGGTCGAGTGTCCGTGTCACGGGAGCCAGTTCGACGTCACGAGCGGCGAGGTGATCAACGGCCCCGCCACCGAGCCGGTCGACGTGTTCGAGGCTCGGGAACAGGACGGCGAGCTCCAGGTGTTGGTCCAAGAGTCGTGACGAGCATCGTGGTGATCGGGGGCGGCCAGGCCGGCGCCACCGCGATCGGCAAGCTCCGGGACGAGGGATACGACGGCGACCTCGTCCTCGTCGGGGACGAGCCCGCGATCCCGTACGAGCGACCTCCGTTGTCGAAGGACTTCCTGCGCGGCGAGCGCGACGACCACGCCCAGGTCCGGCCGGAGGCGTGGTACGCCGAGAACGCCGTCGATCTGCGGCTGGGCGTCCGCGCCGAGCGGATCGATACCGCCGGTCGCGTCGTCGAGACGGCCGACGGGAGCCGCATCGCGTTCGACCACGCGGTGCTCGCGACGGGGTCGCGGAACCGTCACATCCCGATCCCGGGCATCGATCTGACGGGGGTCTTCGGCCTGCGTTCGGCGGCGGACGCGGAGCGCCTCCGCGACGCCGCGACCGGCGCCTCGAAGGCCGTCCTCGTCGGGATGGGGTTCATCGGGGCCGAGGTGGCCGCGTCGCTCCGCGTGCGCGGCCTCGAGGTATCCGTGATCGAGAACGCGCAGACGCCCCTCGAGCGCGTGCTGGGACCCGAGCTCGGCGGGACGATCCGCGGTCTGCACGCCGACCACGGTGTGGACATGCACTTCCGAGAGGGCGTCGAGCGGTTCGAGGGCGACGGACGGTTCGAGGCGGTCGTGACGACGACGGGGCGCCGCATCGAGGGCGACCTCGCGGTCGTCGGCATCGGCGTGCAACCGAACACCGAGCTCGCGGAGGCGAGCGGGCTCGCCGTCGACAACGGCGTCGTGGTCGATGCAGCCCTGCGCACCTCGGCGGATGGGGTCTGGGCGATCGGCGACGTCGCGCGTCACGCGCATCCCGTGTTCGGGTCGGTGCGCGTGGAGCACTACGACAACGCGGTCAAGATGGGAGAGCACCTGGGCCGCACGATCCTCGGCGAGCCCGAGGTCTTCGACGACCCGCACTGGTTCTGGTCGGATCAGTACGACGCGAACATCCAGATGGCGGGGTTCGCGATGTCCTGGGACGAGGTCGTGATCCGCGGCAGCGTCCAGGACCGCTCGTTCGCTGCGTTCCTGCTCAAGGACGGCCAGCTGCTGTCGACGTTCACGATGAACTGGAACCGCGACGTGCGTCGGTCGATGCCGCTGATCCGGGCCCAGGCGCGTCCCGATCCGGCGCAGCTCGCCGACCCGGACGTCGACCTGCGCAGCCTGGCCAAGGAGGCAGCGTGATCCAGCCGAACATCACGCATCTGCCGTGCGACCTGAACCAGCAGCGGAAGCGCGACGACGCCCGCAGGGATTCGCTCGCTCGCGCCGTGCAGTGGCGTCGCCGGGAGCGGACCGCGTCGGAGGGGCTGTTCCGCCGGCGCCGGCCGGGGCTGGAGCTGACGGCGGATGCGACCGCGCACTCCGCCGGCGAGGACGTCTTCCACGCGTTCTCGGTCTGAACGCCGTCAGTCGACCGTGAGCTTGGGAGCGACGTCCTCGGGCGTGCCCTCGCCCTCGATCACGCCGTCGCGGAACAGCACGACGCGGCTCGAGTACCGGAGGGCCTCGGGGTTGTGCGTCGCGGCGAGGACCGCGCCGCCGCGACGGATCACCTCCCACAGCGCCTCGAGGATCAGGTCGGCGTTCTCCGTGTCGACCTCGGCGATCGGCTCGTCCGCGAGGATGACCTCGGGCTCGGGGATCAGGGCACGGGCGACCGCGACGCGCTGCTGCTGACCCGCCGAGAGCTCGAAGGTGCGGTTGTGCAACCGGTCGCCGAGCCCGAGCCGCGCCAGCCACATCTCGGCCCGGCCGCGGGTCTCCTCGAGCGGGACTCCGGCGACACGCAGGGGGAGCTCCACGTTCTCGAGCGCCGACAGCGTCGGGAGCAGCCCGAAGCTCTGGAAGACGATCCCCATCCCGCTCCGGCGGAGCGCGATCTGATCGTCGAACGACAGCGAGGCGAACGGGCGGCCCTTCCAGCGGACCTCTCCCGCGTCGGGGGCGTCGAGGCCCGACAAGACGCCGATGAACGTCGTCTTCCCGGACCCGCTCGGTCCCATCAGGGCGACGAAGTCGCGCGGCATCAGCGAGAGCGAGGCGCCGCGGACGGCCTGGACGCCGTGGGCGCCCCGGTACGTCCGGACGATGTCGATCCCCGACAGCAGCGGCTCAGCCACCGGTGAGCCCTCCCTCGCCCCGACGTCGGATCCGGACCTCGCCGTCGCGCACCTCGACCTCGAGATCCGAGCCCGCGATCGCATCGATCGCGTCGTCCGGGAGCAGCAGCCGGCCGTCGGTCCCGACGGGGTCGGCGGGCTGGCCCTCCACCGCGAGCTGTCCGTCCCGCAGCCGCACCTGACGCTTCGCGCGACGCGCCGCGAACAGATCGTGCGTGACCATGACGATCGTGACCCCGAACTCGCGGTTCACGCTCTCGAACGCGTCGAGGACGCGGGCGGCCGACTCGGTGTCGAGCTCGGCGGTCGGCTCGTCCGCGAGCAGGATCTTCGGGACGTTGGCGAGCGCCACGGCCACGGCCACGCGTTGCTGCTCGCCGCCGGAGAGCTGGCCGGGCGTGTGCTTCGCGCGATCGGCCAGCCCAACGACGTCGAGGAGCTCCATCGGCGCGCGCGCGGAGCCCGAGATCCTGGTGCCGGTCGCGGTCGCCGGAAGCCGCACGTTCTCGAGGACGGACAGGTACGGCACGAGGTTGCGCGCCGTTCCCTGCCACACGAATCCGACGCGGTCGCGGCGATACGTGGTGAGCTCGTCGTCGTCGAGCCGCCCGAGGTCACGACCCTCGACGTCCACGCTGCCCGCCGTCGCGCGGTCGAGACCGCCGATCAGGTTGAGGATCGTGGACTTGCCCGCGCCGCTCGGGCCGACGACCGACAGGAACTCGCCTTCGCGGATGTCGAGGTCGACGCCGCCGAGCGCGACGACGCCGGTGTCCGAGATCCGGTAGATCTTGTAGACGTGCCGGAACCGAACCAGCGCGTCCTCGTAGGCGCGAGCGTCGGTCATCGCGTCGTGGAACGTCGTGCTCATCGTGAGGCCCCGCTCACTCGGCCTCCCCGCGGAGCACGGAGGTGACCGACGATCTGACGAGCGCGCGCAAGGCGGTGAGGAGCCCGAGCGCCGTCGCCGCCACGATCGCCGCGAGCGCGATCGCCAGCGAGACCCAGTCGATCGTGAGCACCGGCTCGGGGAACGCGGACCCGATGCTGCGCGCGATGTACGGCATGACGAGCCGCAGGATCCCGTACCCGAGGCCCGCGCCGGCGACGATCGCGAACACGATCATCGCGCCCTGCTCGAGCAGCAGGATCCGCGAGATCTGCGACGGCTCGGCGCCCATCGCGCGGAGGGACGCGAACTCGAACGCCCGCCGCCGCTGCGCGAAGTACAACCCCACGCCGACCCCGATCACCACCAGACCGAGACCGCCCGCCGCCGCGGCGTAGTTCATCCCGACGGCGAGCGACTGCGGGAGCTGTGCGAGCGCAGCGACGATCGGCCCGGCCGCCCGGACCGCACCCGGGATGAAGCCGGCGCGTTCGAGCGCCGGCCGCGGGTCCGCCGTCCCGCTCGCCCAGACCTCGTTGAGCGCGAGCCCCGGCTCCGGGATGCGAGCGGCGGCGCGGAGCAGCGCCGGGGTCGAGACGACGACGAAATCTCCGGCCACCGACGGGAAGTGCTCGGCGATCGCGACGCCGTGGAACGCGAGCCGCTGCCCACCGATCGTCGCGTGGAAGTCGCGTCCCTGCGACCGAGCGACCTCGGGCGAGACGAGTGCGGGGAGCGGCGGCGTCGGCGGTGCGACGACCCCGATCACGCTCCCCGCTCCCGGAGCGAGCGTGATCGTCGCGCCGTCCTGCGTCTCCGCGATCTCTCCGCCGCCGCCGCGCCACGTCAGGGCCTCCCACCCCGCGAGCGAGAGCGACGTGGCGCCGACGCTCGCCTCGGTCACCGCGATCGTCGTCGGTCCCTCGAGGCTGCCGACGGACGGCTCGCGCAGCGCCAGCGACATCACCGCCGCGGCGTCGTCGAGGTCCGCTTCGAGCTCGACGGGGCCGTCGTCGAGCGTCCCCGCGCTCGCCGTCACGACCTCGCCCCGGGTCGTCTCGTACGTCACGAGCATCTCGAGCCCGCGGGCGGACGCGTCGCCCGTCACCCGAGCGCGGAACGCGCCGCCATCCACCGGGACGGCGGGATCCGCGGCCTCGATCCCGGCGAGCCACTCGTGCCGGGGAACCGGCGAGTAGTCGGCGCGCCACCACCCGCCCTCGTCGAACGTCCGCGGATCGACCGCGAGCAGCGCCGGGATGAGCGAGAAGTTCCCGGTCCGCTCGAACGACGGGACGGTCCGGATCACGGCGGTCATGTTCGGCGGCGCGGCGCGGAGCGCGGCGAACGGCTGCTCGGCCGCGACCTGGATGTTCCAGTCCGAGCCCACCTGCTGACGCGCGCTGTCCTCGTGGTTGCCCAGGACGATGGCGCGATACGACGTCGAGACGACGAGCAGACCCACCGACAGGACGAGCAGCAGCGACGTGGCGAAGCTCGTGCCGGGCGAGCGACCGAGCCGGCGAGCGGCCAGGTAGAGACCGAGCCGCCGCGTCCGTCCCACGCGGCCGTCGAGCCGGCGGAGCAGGAACAGCAACAGCCGGAGCGACAGGAACGACAGCGCGAAGATCAGGAGCGTCGGGGTGAGGAGCACGAGCGGGTCGAGGTTCGCGCGGGCGGCGTTGGATCGCACCTCCGTGTCGCGGAGCTGGAGGAACGCGAAGGCGGCGACCGGCAGGACGATCAGTTCGACGGGAACGCGCGCGAGCAGCGGACGATCCTCCCTCGACAGGAGGCGCCGCTCCTCGAGGATCGTCCGGCGCACGTGGGGGAGCGAGAGCAGGAGCAGGGCGAGCGCTCCGATCGCCGCGCCGACGACCCCGAGCGCCTGCGCGAACGACGAGATCCGGATCGGGAACAGGACGCCCGGCAGCGACGGACCGTTCGAGTTCGACGCCAAGATCGCGAGCGCGGTCCCCAGCAGCAGCCCGAGCGGGAACGCGACGATCGCCGAGAGAACCGCCTGGACCGCCTGCGCCGCGATCAGCTTGCCTCGCGAGAACCCACGGCTGCGCAGGACCGCGAGCTCGAACGACTGTCGGGACAGGACGAGGGCGCCGACCCCTGCGAGGACCGCAAGGGTCACGGCACCGATCTGGAACACGACGAGCAGGATCGGCACGCGGAGGTCCTCGACGCGCTGCCGGACGAGCTCGACCATCGTGTCGACACCGGTCGTCGTCTGGAGGCCGGCGAGCTCGGTCCCTTCCTGCAGGGCGCGGTCCGCACCGGCGATCGCGCCCGGCAGCCGTTGGGCGCGCTCGAACGTGAGCCCGGCGTACCGCACGTACGCGTCCCAGACGTACTCGGTCGTCACGCCGAGCTGGGGGATCGCGGCGAGGTAGCCCTCCTGGCTCATCAGCACCGGCGGGACCTGCTCGGCGGCGTCGACCTGACCGGGGTTCGCCTCCGACGGGAACGGCGTCTGGGTGCCGAACCAATAGTCGGACTGCGGGTCGTCCGGGCGTGCGAACACGCCGACGACCGTGAACGTCGCCGAGGTCCCGGTCGGTCCGAGCAGCGTCACCTCGTCCCCCGCCTGGATCCGGAGCGAGCGCGCGATCGACGTGGGGAGCGCGATCTCGTCGGCGGCCGTCGGCGGCATGCCCCGGTACGGCAACCGGTCGACGGCGCCCGAGCGGAACAGCGCGGTGATCGAGATCGGCTCGGCGTCCTCGGCCACGAGGCGGACCGTGCCGCGACCCTGACGGACGAGCCGGGCGAGCGGGATCGAGCCCGTCGCATCCGCGACCGACGCGTCGGCGTCGGCGTACGGGAAGTCCGGGTTGCCGTACTGGGTGAAGCGGACGTTCTTGACGGTCACGTTCGCGATCGCGACCTCGGATCCGAGGATCGCCTCCCGCGCCGCATCCGCGTAGATCGGTCCGGCCACGAGGACGCCGATCGTGAAGCCGAGCGTGACGACGATCGCGAGCCCCAACAGGCGCTGCGCGATGAACCGTTTGAGCAGGAACAGGAGGGTCGTCATGCGAGCCTCGGAACGCACGGTCGGACGCGGCCCGGCGACGGCCGCCGGACGCACGGACGCCGCCCCGGGGAGGGCGGCGATGCCCCCGATGATACGCTCGGACGGCGCCCGCGAGATGCCCCGCACGCGTGAGGACGACCGCGGCGGACCGCGACCGTCGCCTCGAGGAGATGTCATGAACCGACCGGAGATCATCCTCGCGCCCGGCCCCACGCCGATCCCCCCCGAGGTCTACCTCGCGCAGGGGAGCCCGCTCGTCTACCACCGCGGTCCGGGCTTCGGCCGGCTGATGCGCGAGGTCACCGGCCGGTTGCGCGAGCTGTACCGGACCGAGACCGGCGACATCCTCCTGATGACGTCGTCGGGGACCGGCGGTCTCGAGTCGGCGATCACGAACGTCCTGTCCCCCGGGGACGAGGTGCTCGTGCCGCTCGCGGGGTTCTTCTCCGAGCGCTGGACGAAGCTCGCGCAGGCGTACGGGATCACCGTCCTAACCGTCGAGGTCGAGTGGGGGAAGCGGATCGTCGCCGACGACGTCGCCGCCGCGCTCGCCGAGCACCCGGTCAAGGCGGTCCTGCTCACGCAGTCCGAGACCTCGACCGGGGTGATCCAGCCGATCGACGAGCTCGCGCGTGCCGCGCGCGAGGCGGGCGCCCTCGTGATCGTCGACTGCGTCTCGAGCCTCGGCGCCGTCCCGTTCGAGTTCGATGCGTGGGGGATCGACGTCGCGGTCGGCGGGTCGCAGAAGGCGCTCAGCGCCTCGCCGGGGATCGCGTTCGTGGCGCTGTCCGAGCGCGCATGGGAGGCGCACGGGTCGGCATCGCTGCCGCGGTTCTACTTCGACTGGAGCACCTACAAGCGGTTCGCGGATCTGCCCGATCCCGAGAACCCGTGGACGCCGGCGATCAGCGTGATGCAGGGGCTCGCGGCCGCGCTCGAGCTGTACTTCCAGGACGGCGTCGACGCGGCGATGCGTCGCCACGAGATGCTCAGCCGCGCGGTGAAGGACGGCGTGACGGCCCTCGGCCTCGACCTGTTCGGCGAGGGGCTGGACCGGAACTGGACCGTCACCGCGATCCGCGCGCCGGAGGGCATCGACGCCGACACGATCTGCGCTCGGATCCGGGGGGACTTCAGCTGCGTCCTCGCGCCAGGTCAGGGTCCGCTCAAGGGCAAGGTCTTCCGTATCGGGCACTTCGGGTACTTCAGCGAGCTCGACATCATCCGGGGCCTCGCGGCGCTCGAGATGACGCTCGAGCGACTCGGATTCCCGGTCAAGCGCGGCGCTGCCGTCGCGGCCGCGGAGGGCGTCTTCCAGGAGGCGATCGACGCGGGCGCCCCGCTCGAGCCGCCCGGCACGGAGGGCGCGTGAGGGTCCTGGTGACCGAGAAGCTCTCGGAGGCCGGTCTCGAGCTCCTGCGCAAGGATCTCCAGGTCGACGTCCGGCTCGACCTCGCGTCGGGCGACCTCGCGTCCGAGATCGCGCCCTACGACGCGCTCGTGGTCCGGTCGCAGACGCAGGTCACTTCGGAGGTGATCGCGGCGGCCGAGAGCCTCAAGGTCGTGGCGCGGGCGGGGATCGGTCTCGACAACGTCGACGTCGAGGCAGCGACGCGCCGCGGGGTCATGGTCGTCAACGCGCCCCAGTCGAACATCGTCTCGGCGGCCGAGCACACGATCGCGCTGCTGCTCGCGCAGGCGCGCAACGTCCCGCAGGCGAACGCCGCGCTGAAGGACGGTCGCTGGGAGCGCGCCGTGTTCGAGGGCGTCGAGCTCCAGGGCAAGACGCTCGGCATCGTCGGACTCGGTCGGGTCGGGGCGCTCGTCGCGCAGCGCGCGGCAGCGTTCGGGATGCGGATCATCGCGTTCGACCCGTACGTGCCGAAGGAGCGTGCGAAGGAGATGGGGATCGAGCTGATGCCGACGCTCGAGGCGCTCCTCGTGCAGGCGGACTTCATCACGGTCCACCTGCCGCGCACGCCCGACACCGAGGGGCTGATCGGCGAGCGCGAGCTCGCGCTCGTCAAGGAGGGCGCGCGTCTCGTGAACACCGCGCGCGGCGGCATCGTGGACGAGGTCGCGCTCGCGAAGGCGCTGGAGGACGGACGTCTGGGCGGGGCCGCGCTCGACGTGTTCGCCGACGAGCCGACGACCGATTCGCCGTTGTTCGGGTTCGAACAGGTCGTCGTGACGCCGCACCTCGGGGCGAGCACGACGGAGGCGCAGGACAAGGCGGGCACGTCGGTCGCCGAGATGGTGCGTCTCGCGCTCTCGGGCGAGTTCGTGCCGTTCGCGGTCAACGTCTCGGCCGGGGCCGAGGTCTCCGAGACGATCAAGCCATTCCTGTCGCTCGCGAACAAGCTCGGCGCGCTCCTGACGGGCCTCGCGCAGGGGGCGGTCCGGGGTGTCGAGGCGCAGTACCTCGGTCGGATCGCCGACGTCGACACGCGCGTCCTGACCCTCGCCGTGGTCCGCGGCGTGCTCAGGGGCGTTGTCCACGAGCCGGTGAGTTTCGTCAACGCGCCGATCATCGCGAGCGAGCGGGGGATCGCGATCACCGAGACGCGCTCGACGGTCTCGAGCGACTACGTCAACCTCGTGCACGTCCGCGCCGACACCGACGAGGGACCGGTGAGCGTCGCTGGCACGCTCGTCGGAAAGCGCAACGCGGAGCGCGTGATGCAGGTGAACGACTACGACATCGAGATGGCCCCCGCGCGCTACATGCTGTTCTTCACGTACGAGGACCGGCCGGGCGTGATCGGGACCGTGGGCACGGTCCTCGGCGAAGCCGGGATCAACATCGCGACGATGGACGTGGGCCGTCCGTCCCGCGGTGGCACCGCGCTGATGGGGCTCACGCTCGACAGCGCGGTTCCCCCCGACGTGATCGAGCGGATCCGCGTGGAGATCGAGGCCGGCCCCGCGCGGTTCATCGTCCTTCCGGACTGAACCCGGCCGACGCCCCACGGACGTGCGTGACCGCCTTGGTGACGTGACGTTCGTCACATCGAGGCGACAACTTCGCCCTCGACGCTTCCCGCGTACGTGATGCGGTGCTACCCTGGACGCTTCATGGAACGACTCCTCGGGATCACGCGACTTCGGAAGGGCAGCGATACGCCCTCCCCGACGCCAGCCGTCTGACGGCTGCGCTCGCCACCCCGGCGAGCCCGATCCCCGAAATCCCGGTCCATCCCGAACCAAGGAGCCGTTCCGATGCGATCCACGCTGAAGCCCACGACCGCCCGCAGCGCGGTCCGACGCCTGGCCGCCGCCCGGATCATCTCGATCACCGGTGGCGCGGCCGCGTACATCGCGCTCAACTACGAGGTCTACGAGCAGACCGGGTCGGCGGCATGGGTCGCCGCGGCGCTGCTGCTCACGTTCGGGGCGACCGGGTTCGTGATGCCGTTCGCGGGGATCCTCGGCGACCGATTCGACCGGAAGATCGTGCTGATCGTCTCCGACGTCGCCGGCGCGCTGGCCTTCGGGATGATGGCGCTGAACGACGAGCCGATGTGGCTCGTCGGATGGGCGTTCGTCTCCGCGCTCGCCGAGGCGCCGTTCTGGTCGGCCTCCGAAGCCGCTGTCCCGAACGTGGCCGGGGAAGAGCACCTGTCCTGGGCGAACAGCCTGCTCAGCGTCAGCCGGTCCTTCGGGATCACGCTCGGTCCCGCGATCGGCGGGCTGCTGGTCGGCGTGATCGGGTCGAGGTCGGTGTTCGCGATCAACGCGGTCTCCTTCCTCGTGTCCGCGGCGATCGTGTGGTCGGTGCGGGCCCGGTTCAACGCGGAGCACGTCGATGACCGACACCGCGAGGGCGGGGTCGGCGCCGGGTTCACGTTCCTGCGGCACGACCGCGTGCTCCGAACCCTGCTCGTCGCCTGGATCGTGTTCATCACCGGCATGGGGATGTCGATGGTCGCGGACCTCCCGCTCGCCGAGGAGTTCGACGTCGGGGCGTTCGGCTACGGGATGCTGATCACTTCGTGGGGCGGCGGTTCGACGCTCGGCGCGCTCGCCGGCAGGTACATGAAGCAGGGGCGCGAGGGCGACTGGCTCGTCGGCGCGTGCATCGTGATCGCGGCGATGGGCGTCGCGATCGCGTTCTCGCCCTGGTTCTGGGCGATCGTCGGCCTCCTCTTCTTCTTCGGCCTGGCCGATGGGACGACGATGGTCG
>DASPIF010000244.1:0-9148 GCA_035629255.1 Actinomycetota bacterium
CTCGACCCGACCTCGATCGCATGGGAAGACGCATCGCTCGCCGGGATCCCGTTCGAGAGCCTCCCCGAAGGCAACCCGACCACCCTCATCACCTACCGGCTGTCCTACGAGGTTCCTTGTGTGGACTCCGCCGAGATGGACGCGCTCGTCGAGCTGCCCGACGGCTTCCGGTACCGCCCCGGTTCGTCGACCGCGTCGGTCAACAACTCCCCGGCGCCGATCGGCGACCCGACGATCGACCAGGACGGGGCGCTGACGTGGGATCTCTCCGCGTTCGCATGCACCGGACCCACGTTGCGCACGATCGAGATCGAGTTCAAGGCGATGCCCGGCCTCGATGTCGGGACCGGTTTTTCGGCGAGCGCGTCGGTCGTGTCTGCCAACACCTCTGCGCTTCTCCAGCAGGCCGCACCGGTCGACGTGGTGAGCGGCTTCGGCGGCAATGGGACGCCCTCGCAGGCGGCCGGGGTGTCGACGAACTCCCTCGTGTTCGGCCACCTTCCGAACCCGGGAGACCAGGCGTTCTTCGAGTTCTCCGCGGATCCGGGCGACCAGATCTCCGTCTCGTTGAGCCACCTGAGCCACGACTACGACCTCGTGCTGTACGCGCCGAGCGGCGCGGAGACCGCGAGCGCGCTCCGCGCGACCACCCCCGTGGAGGTTCCGCTCGGTAAGGGCCCGCTCGCGGACCCGCTCGCCGGCGCGGGGAGCGAGGAGCTGCTCGTCCCCGAAGCGCTCCAGGACCTGCCGCTCGTCTCGGACCGCGTGGTGGCCGGGATCTCCGACTTCCGAGGGACCGAGCAGGAGTTCGTTACGACGACGGGAGTCGCCGGGACCGGCGACACGACCTACCTCGTGCAGGTGTCGCAGAACAACGCCGACCACGGGCCCGAGCCGTTCGTGCTCACGATCCGGACGACGACGCCCGACGCGCTCCCGGCCTGTTCGGCGCGCACGTTCCCGAACGCGTCCACGATCCCGGCCCTCCCTCTGCCGACGGTGACGACCAGTGACAACACGCTGATCGTGGTCGACAGCGCCCGCCTCGAGGCGGCGTACGGCACCGTCGATGCCGCGACGATCATGACGAAGCTCGGCGCACTCGCCGGGGCGGACGATGCCGGGGTGAGCGGTCAGGTCCTCGACCTGGCCGCGGTGCCCGCGGTGAACGCGGCGTTCTCGAGCCTCGACGGCGATCCGTGCTCACCGGCGCACAACAACACCGTCGTCCGCGCGATCAACGACGCGGTCGACAGCCTGAATGGCGGCACCAGCACGCTCTCCGGTGTGCAGAACATCGTCCTGATCGGCGACGACGCGCTCCTGCCGCACGCGCGGATCGCCGACGGCACGACCGATGGGAACGAGCGCGAGTTCGCCGGCGACACCTACTTCACCGGCACCACGAACGCGCTCGGCGGCGCGTTCGGCAACGGCTACTTCCTCTCGGACGCGCCGTACGGCTCGCTCCGACCGCTGTCGATCCTGCGTCAGACGATCTACCCGATGCAGGTGGCGACGGGACGTCTGGGCGGGTCCGCGTCCACGATCTCGGACTCGATCCAGCGGTTCATCGATTCGGACGGGATCGCCGACCCCCGCACGGCGACCACCGACCCGCGGACCGCCCTCGAGACCGACTACGACTTCTTCCGTGACGGCGGGGATCTCATCCATCAGTCACACCAGTCCCACGTGGGATCGAACGGCACCGCCGAGCAGCTGAGCGACGGGACGACGCCGTGGAGCAAGGCGGATCTCACGTCGAAGCTGATCAACGACACCGGGAGCGGTGCGAACCCACCGCACCTCATCTCACCGAACGCCCACTACGACCAGTACCGGCTGCTCCCAGCAGAGCAGGACGCGAACGGGTCGTGGCAAGCATCCGAGCTGCTCACGACGGCCGACATCCACGGACTCGCCGGCACGCCGTACCACCTGCGGCTCGTGTACGGGATCGGATGTCACTTCGGTCTCGACTTCCCGGACGCGCTCGCCGGGAGCAACCCGTCAGCCGAGGACGCGGCGCGGGTCCTCGACTGGCCGCAGACGTATCTCGACAAGGGCGCCGCGGTGCTCGTCGGGAACCTCGGCTTCGGTTTCGGCGACACGGCGACCGTCGCGTTCTCCGAGCGGCTGATGGCGAACTTCGCGGCGAACCTCGACGACACCGCGACGGTCGGCGAGGCGCTCGTGAAGGCGGAGAAGGATTACCTCACGTCGCTCGCGTCCATCTCGCCGTACGACCTGAAGGTGCTTCAGCAGACCATCATGTGGGGCCTGCCCATGTACGCGATGCCGGGGAGCAGCGGTGGCGGCGGCTCGGGGCCGACGGCTCCGAACCCAACGCCGCTCATCGGCAACGTGGATGCGACGACCGTCACGGTCGCCCCGGCCTTCCACCAGAGCTCGGCGCCGGGCGGCACGAGCTTCTTCGACATCGGCGGGCTGACCCAGGCGACGCACCCGTACCCGATCGTCCCGAAGGTCGTGACCGACCTGCCGACCGACGGCCAGAAGCTCGCCAAGGGCGCGTTCCTGAACGCGGGGACGATCACCGAGCAGTCGTTCACGAACGCGTACACGAACGCGACGATCGACCAATCCGCGCTCGAACCCGCAACCCCGTTCCCGACGATCTACCCGACGACCTATCAGAGCATCGGAACGTCCGTCGATCGGAACGGGAATGCGGCGCAGACGTTCGTCCTGGTCCCGGGGCAGTTCCGGTCGGGAACGAACGCGCTGCAGCCGAACGTGGGAACGTTCCGGAAGCTGACGACCTCGACGTGGACGGTGACCTACGGTCCGTCGTCCGACGTCACCGGTCCGACGTTCGTGTCGATCGATGGTGCCCCGTCGGCAACCGCGACCACGTTCACGGTCGAGCTCCGGGGTGCGGAGAACGATGACGCGGTGGTGCAGGTCCGCGTCGCGGCGCTGTTCGTCGGCGATGGTGACTATCACGTCGTCGATCTCACCCTCGACAGCGGATCGTCCAACAGCGGGACGTGGACCGGCACGTTGCCCAACAACAACGTGCGCGAATTCACGGTCTTCGCGCTCGACTCCGAAGGGAACGTCTCGACCGCGAACAACCGCGGCCGTGCCTACGCGCCGCAGGACGACGAGGATGCGGCGATCACGCGGTCGATCGGGCAGCCGAGCTTCGAAATCGACGGCGACACCTACGTCACTTCGTCGACGCCGATCACGGTGACGGTCAACGACGCGGGGACGGGGATCGATCACTGCGAGATCGACATCCTCGGACCGGTGAGCGTCCCGTCGCCGGCCTGTGGCGCCGGCGACAACGAGTTCACCCTGCCTGGTACCGACGGTGCGTACGCGATCCAGGTGAGCGCCACGGACAACAACGGCAACGAGAGCTCGCTGGCGTTCGATCTCGTGGTCGACACGAGCGGGCCGACGTTCGGGACCTGCCCGACACCGGAGTTCGTCGTGCTGAACCAGAACGGTGGGTCGATCTCCTACTCGGTGACCGCGGACGACGGCATCGGTCTGGGTGCGGGTCCGGTCCTCACGCAGACGCTGAACACGACCACGGTCGGCCTCAAGACGCTGACGTTCACGGCCGTCGACACGCTCGGGAACCAGGCGACGTTGAACTGCACCGTCGGTGTCCGATACAACTTCACCGGGTTCCAGTCGCCGACCGACAACCCGCCCACCGTCAACTCGGCCAAGGCGGGACAGTCGGTTCCGGTGAAGTTCCGGCTCACCGATGCGACGGGTGCTCCCGTCACGGCTCCCGTCTCGTTCGCCGCCGCGAACTGGAAGGTCACGTCCGTGGCGACGACCGCTTCGTGCAGCGGGACCGCCGACGCCATCGAGACCTACGCGGGCACGTCCGGGTGGCAGAGCCTCGGGAACGGGGTCTACCAGTTCAACTGGGCGACGCCGACGTCGTACAAGAACCAGTGCCGCACGATGAGGCTCGATCTGGCGGATGGCACCGCCCAATCGCCGACGGCGGGCGTCGCGCACGTCGCGCTCTTCAGGTTCGTGAAGTAAGTCGCGTTCGACGGGTCTCCCGAGCGTTCCGAGCGCTCCGGGAGACCCGTCCGCCGTCGGTGCCGCGCTACCGCCGGTCGAGACATCCGCCGGCGCCCGGCGCTCCGTGTCGAGACGGCCGGACGAGGGTCGGCGTCGGTGCCTGCGATGATGTCCCAGGTGCGCTGCGATCGCCGACCCCAGGGTGCCGACGCCCGAGACGTGCTGACGCCCGAGACGTGCTGACGCCCGAGACGCTCGGCCACACGCTCGCCGCCGCGCCCGATCCCGAGCTCGCGCGCGTCGCACTCTCACGCGTCGGCGAGGATCCGGCCGCGCGCGAGATCCTCATGCGCGACGACGTCCTGCCGGTCGCCGTGCGGCTCCTCGGGTTCTCGACGGCCGCCGCCGACATGCTCGTGGCGCACCCCGAGGAAGCCGCCGTGTTCTCCGACGTCCGCACCCGGCCCCTCGAGGAGCTCCGAGCCGAGCTCGGGAGCGACGTCGCCCGGTTCGGCGCCGCCGACGGGCTCCGCCGGTTCCGTCGCCGCGCGATGCTCCGCGTCGCGTCCCGCGACCTCGGCGGTGCGCCGTTCGAGGACGTCGTCGCCGAGATCACCGCGGTCGCCGACGCGTGCCTCGAGCTCGCCGTGCGTGAGGCCGGAGGGAGCGAGCTCGCGGTGATCGCGCTCGGCAAGCTCGGCGGCCGCGAGCTCAACTACGCCTCGGACGTCGACGTGCTGTTCGTGCACGCGGCGTCGGGCGCCGAGCACCAGGAGCGTGCGGATCGGTTCGCGGCGTCCGTGATCCGCCTGCTGTCCGAGCCCACGGCCGAGGGGATCGCGCTGCGCGTCGACGCGACGCTGCGGCCTGGCGGACGCGCGGGATCGCTGTCGCGGTCGCTCGACGCGATGCGTACCCACTACGCCGAGCAGGCCGCCACGTGGGAGCGACAGGCGCTCGTGAAGGCCCGCGCCGTGGCGGGGGAGCAGGAGCTCGGCGCGGCGTTCGTCGATGCCGTCGCGCCGTTCGTGTACCCGGAGGAGCTCGCGCCGAGCGCGATCGACGAGGTCCGCCAGGTCAAGGTGCGGCTCGAGGAGTACGTTCGCGCGCGCGGCAAGTCGACGAGCGAGGTCAAGCGCGGTCGCGGCGGGATCCGCGACGTCGAGTTCGCGGTCCAGCTCCTGCAGATCGTCCACGGGCGGCGCGACGAGCGCCTGCGCGAGCCGAACACGATCGCCGCGCTCCGAACGCTCGCCGAGGAGGGATACGTGGCGTCGTCGGACGCCGACGCGCTCGCCGGTGCGTACCGGTTCCTGCGGACGCTCGAGCACCGTCTCCAGATCGTCCGCGACCTCCAGACCCACGAGATCCCCGCCGACCGGGCCGCCAGGACCGTGCTCGCCCGCTCGCTCGGGCTCGAGGACGCCGACGCCCTCGTCAGGGAGGTCGATCGGGTCACCGGACTCGTCCGGACCCTGCACGAGCGGCTCTTCTACCGCCCGCTGCTCGAGGCGTTCGCCGGCCGACCGGCGCCCCGGCACGGGGCGGATCGAGCGGCCACCGAGGAGCTGCTCGCCGGCCTCGGCTTCCGCTCGCCGTCGTCGTCGTACGAGACGCTGGACCGTCTGATCGCGCCGGGCACGAGGGTGGGCAAGGTGCTCGCGCACGTCTTCCCGGTGATGGCGCCGGCGCTCGCGCTCGGTTCGAACCCCGACGCGTCCCTCGTGCGGCTCGAGCGCGTGATCGCGGCCGTCGGCGACGATCGCGATCTCGCGGACGTGTTGGCGACCGACCCCGGTGTCGCACGGCGGCTCGCGCACGTCGTCGCGACGAGCTCGTTCGCGTCGGATGCCTTGGCGGCCGATGCCGGGCGCATCCGTTCGCTCGCCGACGGGACCGACGCGGCGGATCCCGTCGCCGCGCTGACCGGGGTCGTCGCGCGGTGGGCGAGCCGCGAGCTCGCGCCGCGCGAGACGGGTTCGGCGCTGACCGAGATCGCGGACGCCGTCGTTCGCGATGCCGTCGCGGCGGCGGAACCCGACCTCTCGTTCGCGGTCGTCGGGCTCGGCAAGCTCGGCGCGCAGGAGCTGAACTTCGCATCGGACCTCGACGTCGTCTTCGTCTACGAGGGCGAGGGACGCGAGGAGTTCCGCCGCGGCGTCGAGATCGGCGAGCGCGTCCTCGCGGGGATCCGTTCGGCCGGGTGGGAGCCCGATGCCGACCTGCGTCCCGAGGGCCGCAGCGGCCCGCTCGCGAAGTCCTTCGCCGCCTACCTCGAGTACTGGGAGCGGTACGCCGAGACGTGGGAATTCCAGTCGCTGCTCCGCGCGCGGCCGATCGCCGGCGACGAGGCGCTCGGCCGTCGCTTCTGCTCGTTCGCCGCGGACTTCTGCTACCCGGAGTACCTCCCCGTCGAGCGGGTCGGCGAGATCCGGCGCATGCGCGAACGCATCGAGCGCGAACGGGTGCGGCCGCCTGAGGCCTCGCGGTTCCACTTCAAGCTCGGGTACGGCTCGCTCGCCGACGTGCAGTTCGCCGTCGAGCTCTCGCTGATGCGCTTCGGCGGTGCGCGGCCCGAGGTCCGGACGGTCCGGACGCTCGACGCGATCGAACGTCTGGCGTCGGCACGGCTGATCGAGGACGCGGCGGCGCTCGCGCTCGGCGAGGCGTTCGTGTTCCTGACCGACGTGAAGAACGCGCTCGAGGTCGACCGCCGCCTCCACGCCGAGGCGCTCCCGCCGTCGGGCGACGAGCAGCTGGCGCTCGCCCGCCGGCTGGGGTACGAGGAATATCCCCGCCAGACGTTCCTCGAGGAGTACCGTCGCGTCACCCGCCGCGCCCGACGCGCGATGGAGCGGGTGTTCTACGAGCACGAGGATCGCCCCTGAGGCCCTGCGGCGCAGGGTCATCCGGGCGGCTGCCTCGGTGAGGAGGCTGCGATGATCGCGGAGTTCAAGGCGTTCGTGTTGCGAGGCAACCTCGTCGAGCTCGCGGTGGCATTCATCCTGGGGGTGGCCTTCGCGGCGGTCGTCACGGCGTTCACGAACATCGTCCTTGGGACGATCGCGTACATCGCAGGCGGGAGCACGAGCTTCGACGACATCGGCGTCGAGAAGGACGGCGTCGTCGTGATCCCGGTCGGCGCGTTCCTCACCGCGCTCGTCTCGTTCCTGATCGTCGCGTTCGTGCTGTTCCTGATCGTGAAGGCGTACAACCGGACGCGGCCGCCGACCCCCGTCACCACCAAGGCCTGCCCCTTCTGCGCGAGCGAGATCAACCTCGTGGCGACGCGCTGCCCGATGTGCACGGCGGAGCTGCCCGCGGCCGCCTGAGGTCAGATCGACGGGATCGAGCGAACCTCCATCCGGGGCCCGAACTTCGGCGGCCGGAGGCCGGCCATCTCGATCAGCCGCTGCGTCCGTCCGCGGTGCGGCGCGAAGGGCTCGAGCAACTCGAGCATGCGCTCGTCGCTGCCGCGCGGCTCACGCGCGAGCGCCCAGGCGACGATGTTCGGCACGTGGAAGTCGCCGACCGACACGGCGTCCGCGTCGCCGAGCGACAGCCGCCCGACCTCGGCGACCGACCAGGGACCGACCCCTCGGAGCGAGCGGATCCGCGCGCGCGCCTCGGACAGCGGGAGCTCGGCCGCGGCGTCGACCCACGTCCGGCGGCGCGCGACCTCGCGGATCACCTCGGCGCGCCGGCGCTCGATGCCGAACGGGTGGAACCGCTCGTACGGCAGCTCGGCGATCCGTTCGAGGTCGGGCGGGAGCCGCAGGCCGAGGTCGCCCGGTGCGGGGTCACCCAGCGCGAGCGTCATCGCCCGGTACGCGCGCCGAGCCTCCATCCCGGTGACCTTCTGCTCGAGGATGACCGGGATCAGTCGTTCGGTGATCAGACCGGTGGCGGGGATCCGCATGCCGCGGGTCCGTCGCCAGACGTCGCGGACGATCCCGGAGGGCGGGGCGAACGTCGAGACGTCGTCGAGCGCGCCGCACCACGCCTCCGCGCGCTCGAGCACCCATCCCGAGCCCGGACCCCACGCCTCGACCTCGACGCCGCGGCCGATCTCTCGGAAGGCGACGCTCACCGGTCCGTCCGGCGTCCGGGAGGCACGGATCGCCTCGCCACGCGCGACGCGCATCGTCGGATCGCCCCGTCCGCGGACGAGCGGGCCCAGCGTCTGTGACACCGAGATCGGCTCCGGCGCCGCAACCACTCGGGAGGGCATGTCTCGAGGGTACCGAGACGGCGGATGGCGTCTCTTCGGCGAGCCGAGGAACGTCAGGAACGACGCCGGCGATGGAGGCGATGCGAGCTCAACGCTGCGGCCGATACCTGAGCAGCTGGGCGCCGGTCGTCGTCGTGACCGCGTCGACGAGCTCGAGTGGTCGGACATCGTCGTACTCGCGGAACAAGCGCACGCCGCTGCCGAGCACGATCGGCGCGATCATGAGCGAGTACTCGTCGACGAGATCGTTCGCGATCAGCGTCTGCACGAGCTCGCCGCTCCCGAGGACCGAGATGTTCTTCCCCGGCTGCTGCTTGAGCTCGGCCACGGCCGTCGCCGCGTCGCCCTGCAGGAGCGTCGAGTTGTCCCACCCGAGCGGCTCGCCGAGCGAACGCGAGACGACGTACTTGCGGACGCCGTTGAGATGCTTCGCGAACATGTCGTCGGCCGGAGCGTTCGGCCAGTACGCCGCCATGATCTCGTAGGTCTTGCGCCCGAACAGCTGCGCGTCGGTGTCCGCCATCCCTCTCGCGGCGGCGTCGAAGAAGACCTGGTCGCCGTACCGCATCGCCCAACCGCCGTGCTCGAAGCCACCGCCTCGGTCCTCGTCGGGGCCCCCCGGACCCTGCATCACGCCGTCGAGCGAGAGCATCTCGACCACCACGAGCTTGCGCATCGAGCCTCCTTCGGTTGCGGGTTCGTGCGTTCCGCGTCCGACGACCGCGCTGGGGAACGCCCATCGGTCGGACGAACGAGGGACCGGTGTCGCTGAGACACCGGTCCCTCGTGCGGTCTCTCCGTGATCCTCAGAGATCGAAGTAGAGCTCGAACTCGTGCGGATGCGGCCGCAGCCGCACCGCGTCGACCTCGTGGATCCGCTTGTACTCGATCCACGTG
>DASPIF010000245.1:0-2126 GCA_035629255.1 Actinomycetota bacterium
AGGCCCGCGCGCGTCGCCGTGTACCGGCGCGAGGGCCTGCGTGCCCGCAACGTCCTCGCGGGCCCGGCGATCGTCGAGCAGATGGACTCGACCACCGTGATCGGGCGCGGGCAGCGGGGGACCGTCGACGAGGAGGGGAACCTGTGGCTCGGCGCCGCGCGGTGAGCGCCCGCGGCGAGCCGGGGCGCCGACGCCGAGGCGCCCGAGGCGACCTCGATCCGATCACGTTCGAGCTCGTGCACGCGGGTCTCGTCTCGACGGCCGAGGAGATGGGTGTCGTGCTGAAGCGCTCGAGCTACAGCCCGATCATCCGCGACATGGACGACTTCTCGTGCGCCGTGTTCGCCGCGGACGGGACGCTCGTCGCGCAGGCGGACTTCATCCCGGCGCAGCTCGGCGCGATGTCGCTCGTCGTCGGCGCCACGCTCGAGCGGTGGGGAGACACGATCGCCGAAGGCGACGTCTTCATCGCGAACCATCCGTACCTCGGTGCGATGCACACACCGGACGTCAACATCCTGCAGCCGGTGTTCGTCGATGGCGTGCGGGTCGCGTGGACGGGCGCGACCGCGCATCACCTCGACGTCGGCGGCGTGAACCCGGGCACCGAGGGGCCCGACCTGCGCGAGATCTACGCGGAGGGCGTCGTGCTTCCGCCGATCCGGCTGTACCGCGGCGGCGCCGACAACCGCGACGTGTTCGACCTGCTGACCGAGAACGTGCGCGATCCGAGATCGACGATCTCGGACCTGCGGGCGCAGCGGGCGGCCTGCGACCTCGGCGAGCGCCGGCTGCGCGAGCTGATCGAGCGGTTCGGGCTCGCGACGGTCGACGCCGGTTTCCATCGCTCGGTCGACGTGGTCGAGCGTGCCACGCGGGAGCTCCTGCGCGAAGCGCCCGACGGGACCGCGGAGGCCGAGGGGTTCCTCGACGACGACGGTCGAGGCGGCCCGCCGACGCGGCTGCACGTGCGGCTCGACAAGCGCGCGGACCGGCTCACGGTGAACCTGTCGGGATCGGCGGCGCAGGTCGCGGGCGCCTTCAACGTTCCATGGGCGAGCACGCGTGCCGCCGTGATCTACGCGATCCGCGCGATGACCGACCCGTCGATGACGACGAACGACGGCATCCTCCGGCCGGTCGAGATCGTCTGTCCGCGTGGCAACGTGCTCAACCCGGAGCCCCCCGCGGCCGTTTCGGTCCGTCACAACACGTGCCAGCGGCTGGCCGACGTGCTCGTGCGCGCGTTCTCGCGGCTGTGGCCCGACCGCGCCGTCGCGAGCAGCACGGTGACGTTCGTGGGGATGAACCTCAGCAGCCGCTCGCCGAGCTCGGGGCACCGCTCGGTGCTCAGCGACGTGATCGGCGGCGGGACCGGCGCGCACGAGACCGGCCCGGGTCTCGACGGCGTCGATACGTACATGGCGAACGTCGGCCTGATGCCCGTCGAGGTGGCCGAGACGAACTACTCCGTGCGGATCCTCCGGACCGAGCTGATCGACGGTTCGCAGGGGCGCGGCCGGCATGACGGCGGCCGCGGTCTGCGGCGGGAGTACCTCGTGCTCGACCGGCCGGAGGTGGTGACGTACTACGCCGAGCAGACCGACGAGCGGTTCCGTCCGACGGGGACGGCCGGCGGCTCGGACGGTGCACCGTCACGCATCACGGTGATCGGTCCCGACGGCGACGCGCTCGATCTGCCGCAGAAGGCGACGACCGAGGTCGCGCCCGGGACGATCGTGCGGATCGAGACGAGCGGTGGCGGCGGCTACGGACGCCCGCGTCGCGGCGGCGCATAGCTCGACGACCGCCCCTCGTTCGATGCCTCCGGATGCCGTCACCGGTGTGGTCGATCTCGACGTGGTGGGTACAGACCTCCTAGGCCCCGGCCAAGGAGGCGACGATGCAGAAGGTCGATCGTTCGATCGAGGTCGATGCACCGATCAGCACCGTCTACAACCAGTGGACGAAGTTCGAGACCTTCCCGGCGTTCATGGAAGGCGTCGAGGCGGTCGCGCAGCTCGACGACGCGACCGTGCACTGGGTCGCCGAGGTGGGCGGTACGCGCAAGGAGTGGGACGCCCGCATCACCGAGCAGATCCCCGACGAGGTCATCGCGTGGGAGG
>DASPIF010000246.1:0-11061 GCA_035629255.1 Actinomycetota bacterium
GCGGACGGTCGCCGCGACGGCGTCGAGGGCCGGCGTCCGGATCGCGGTCACGACGACGTCCAGCTCCGCCGCGGCGACCCGGGCGACCTCGAGCTCGCCGGCCGCGAGGGCCGCCTCGACCTGTGCCGCGAGCAACCGAACGCGGCGCGGCGGCCGCTCCTCCCGCGACAGCGCGAGGCGGAGCGCGGACATCGCGGCCTCGAACTTGCGCTGCGCGAGCCGAACGAGCCCGAGTCCCGGCTCCGGATCGGCGCCGAGCTCCTGCGCCCGCTCGAACGCCGCCTCGGCGCCGGCGAGATCACCGAACACGCGGCGGATCTCGCCGACCTGCTGGAACGCCGAGGCGACGAGCGACGGCTCCAGCCCGGCCAGCTCCGTCGTCGCGAGGGTGGCCTCGGCCTCGGCCTCGGCCCATGCACCGCGCAGACGGGCGACCTCCGCGCGGTTGACGCGACACATCCCCTGGTACGGGGCGTCCGGCGTCAGGGTCTCGCACCACGCCATCGCGGCGTCGCTCCATTCGCCGGCTCGCCGGACGTCCCCGAGCTCGAGGCACGCGGCGATCACGTCGCAGTAGATGATCCCGGTCCAGAACGGATCGATCCCGCCCGCGAGGACCGACGCCATGGCCTCGTCGAGGTATGGGATCCCCTCGGCGACCCGGCCCGCGTCGATCAGCACCAGCCCTCGGTTGTGGATCGCCATCGCGACGACGTCCGGCCGGCCGTGCGCGCGCGCGATGGCGATCGCGCGGTCGGCGAGTGCGAGCGATCGATCGACGTCGCCGGCGAACCGTGCGACGTTCGCCTCGATCATCATCACGAACGCGATCGCCCCGCCCTCGGGGAGGTCGTCGACGTGGCGGTGCGCTCGAGCGAGGAAGCCGGCGCCGACCGAGTGCTCGCCGCGCAGGAAGTGCTCGACGGCCAGACGTGCGGCGACCATCCCGGCGTCGGCCTCCGAGCGCTCGGCGACATATGCCGCGTACGCCTTGTGCCGGAGGTCGAGCGCGCCGGCGGGGTTGGACCGCCACCACTCAGCGTCGGCGAGCGCCTCAAGCTCGTGCCCGGTCGTCACCGACGGCTCCGCCACGGCCCGAGCCTAGAGCGACGGGGCGTGGGCAGGAACGTCATCGGGCGGACGCGGTCGTGACGCCACGGAACGACTGGATCCGTGCGAACTGACGTGCTACGTCCGCGGCGTCGTCTCCCAGAGGCCCATCACGTTGCCCTCCGGATCCTTGAAGTAGGCGAACGCACCCATCCCCTCGATCCGCGTGCGGGGCTGGACCGTCGAGCCACCCTTCGCCTCGATGTCCGCGAGCGCCGCCGTGATCTCCTCGACCTCGATCGTGATCACCGGGCTCGGGGTCTGGTCCGAACGCTTCATCATGCCGCCGTTGATCGCGCCGGCCTCGGTCGGGATCTGCGTCTGCTCGTCCACCGGGACCGTCATCGCGATCGTGTAGTCCATGCCGAACTCGGACATGTCGCGGAGGTCCCATCCGAAGATGGACCGGTAGAACTCGCTCGCCCGCACGATGTCGTCCGTCGGGATCTCGAAGTGCACGACCTTGCCCATGGGGCGCAGCTCCTCTCGTGGTCTCGTTCGTTGCGTTCCTACCGGGTCGCGCCTTCACGACGCAAGGCAGCGGCTGGACCGGAGCGAAGGCCGCGGATAGCGTTCGCGAGGAAGGAAGCGCGAGGGAGGGACGATGAGCTTCGATCTGCTCGGCGACATCGACTGGCTGGCGGTCATCATCGCGGCCGTCGCGTACTTCGTCATCGGCGCCGTGTGGTACGCGCCGCCGTTGTTCGGCAAGGCGTGGATGGCGGCCGGCGGGATGCCCGACATCCGCGCCGGCGAGGGGCCACCGCCCACGATCTACCTCGTGCCGCTGATCGGCAGCGTCCTGTCCGCGATCGCGCTCGGGATGATCGCGCTCGCGACCGGCACCGACACCGTGAGCGAGGGCATCGTCCTCGGGCTCGTCGTCGGGATCGGGTTCGCTTTGTCGATCGCGGCGGTGACCGCGACGTTCGAGTCGCAGAAGCCGAAGCCGATGGTCTGGGGCGCGATCAACGGCGGCTACCATCTCGTCGGCAACCTCGTCGCCGCGGGGATCATCGGGGCGATGGCCTAGCCCCGACGGTCCTCCGTCGCTCGGAGAACGATGCGCCGCAGCAGCTGGGCGTTCATCGCCACCACGATCGTCGAGACGCTCATCGCCATGGCCCCGACGGCGGGCGGGAGCACGAACCCGGCCCACGCGAGCGCCCCCGCGGCGAGCGGGATCGCCACCACGTTGTAGCCGACCGCCCACCCGAGGTTCTGGAGCATCTTGCGGTAGCTCGCCCTCGACAGGCGGCGGACCGCGAGGACGCCGCGCGGGTCGTCGCTCGCGAGCACGACCCCCGCCGACTCGATCGCGACGTCCGTACCGGCTCCGATGGCGATCCCGACGTCCGCGCGGGCCAGCGCCGGTGCATCGTTGACGCCGTCCCCGACCATCGCGGTGCGCAGCCCCCGGTCCTGCAGACCGGCGACCACCGCGTCCTTGTCCTCCGGCAGCACCTCGGCGATCACCTCGTCGACGTCGAGGTCTCGCGCGACGGCTTCGGCGACGTTCCTCGCGTCGCCGGTGATCATCACGACGCGAACGTCCTCGTCATGCAGCCCCCGAACCGCCTCGATCGACTCGGGCCGGATCTCGTCCTCGAGCGCCAGCGCCCCGACGACCACGCCGTCGCGCACCACGTACAGCACCGACGCACCACGGCCCTGCCAAGCCGCGATCCCGTCGCCGAGCTCCGGAGGCGGCTCGAGCCCCACGTCTCGGAGCAGCGCGGGACCACCGACCGCGACGTCGGAACCCTCCACCACTGCGCGGACGCCACGCCCGGTCATCGACCGGAAGCCGATCGATCGAGATACCGCACCGTCCTGCCGGGCGCGTTCGACGATCGCTCGGGCGAGCGGGTGCTCGCTCTCCCGTTCCACCGCCGCCGCGAGCGCGAGCGCGTCCTCGTCCCGTTCGCCGTGCGTCGCGGCGACACCGATCACCGTCGGGCGACCTCGCGTCAGCGTCCCGGTCTTGTCGAACAGGACCGCGTCGACCGTGCGCATCCGCTCGAGGGCGAGGCGATCCTTGACGAGGATCCCTGCACGTGCGGAGATCGACGTCGAGATGGCGATCACGAGCGGGATCGCCAAGCCGAGCGCGTGCGGGCACGAGATCACGAGGACGGTGATCGTCCGCTCGACGGCCTCGTCGACGTCGCCGAGGATCGCCCAGACCACGAACGTCGCGACCCCGGCGGCGACGGACACGTGGAAGAGCAGCGCGGCGGCGCGGTCGGCGAGCGCCTGCGCTCGCGAGCGAGAGTCCTGCGCGGCGCGGACCAGCCGCTGGATCCCCGCGAGCGCGGTGCCCTCCCCGACCGCGGTCACGCGCACGCGGACGCTGGAGTCGGTCGCGACCGTCCCGGCGACGACCCGATCCCCGATCGCGCGTCCGACGGGCCGCGACTCCCCCGTGATCATCGACTCGTCGAACGACGCCTCGCCCTCTTCGATCACGCCGTCCGCGGGCACGCGGGCGCCCGGGCGCACGAGGACGAGGTCGCCCACGCCGACCTCGCGCGCGGGGACCCGACGAGTGTCCGGGTGATCGACGATCTCGGCGTCGTCCGGCAACAGCGCCGCCAGCGCGTCGAGCGCCCCCGACGCCTGGCCCAGCGCCTTCATCTCCTGCCAGTGACCGAGGAGCATCACGTCGATCAGCAGCGTGAGCTCCCACCAGAACTCGAGGTCGAGCCATCCCCCCTCCGACGCGAGGCTCGAGACGAACGCGACGACGATCGCGAGGGTGATCAGCAGCATCATGCCGGGCCGGCGATCCCTGATCTCGCGGACGCCTCCGCGGAGGAACGGGGCACCGCCGTACAGGAACACGAGCGTGCCGACGATCGCCGGGATCCGGTCCGCGAGCGGGAAGCTCGGGGCGCGGAACCCGAGCCACTCCTGGATCATCTCGGACCAGATCAGGACGGGCAGCGTGAGCGCGACGCTCAACCAGAAGCGATCACGGAACATCGCGACGCGGTGACCGGCGTGCTGATCGTGCGCCCCGTGGCCGGTGTGGTCCGACGGCTCGACCTGGCGGGCGTGGTCCGAGCGCGTGGCGTTCCCCTCGCTCCCACCCGCCTCGGGGACGTGTGGCTTGTGCGCGCTGTGACCGCTCGGATCTGCGGCGGCGTCTGTGACGCCCGAAGCTCGATCGTTCCGTCCCATGGCTCCCTCCGTGGCTCTCGCGTGGCCGTTCTGGGGGAGTATACCGTAGGGGGGTATCCTACCCCCCCGGTCAAGCCGACCCGGCCCGGCTCAGGGATCCGGAGAGGACGGGCCGGACGGGTCTTATCGTTCGCGGGATGCTCGAGCGACCGACGCCGCGTGGCGAGACGACCTGACCGCATCTCGACGCGAGCGTTGAACCGCGCGCTCCTCGAGCGGCAGTCGCTGCTCCGTCGCCGACGCGTGCCGGCGCTCGAGATGATCGAGCGGCTGGTCGCGCTGCAGGCCCAGGTCCCGCGCGACCCGTACGTCGCGTTGTGGTCTCGGCTCGACCGATTCTCGCCGACCGCGCTCTCGGACGCGATGCAGGACCGGCGCGCCGTCCGGCTGACGCTGCTACGCGGAACGCTGCACACGGTCACGGCCCGCGACGCGCGCGAGCTCCGCCCGCTGATGCAGTCGCTGGTGGAGCGGGTCGCGTGGTCGCAGAAGGGCGTCCGTCAGGCCAGACTGAGCGACACGGACCGCGACGAGCTCGTCGGGACGTTCCGCTCGCTGCTCGAGGACCGACCGAGGACGCGCGCCGAGCTGGCCGAGGAGATCCGCGGACGGTACCCGGGGCGCGACGCGGCGGCACTGTCGCTCGTGATGTACGTGCTCCCCACGGTGCAGGTCACCCCGAGGGGTGTGTGGCGCCGCACCGGCCCGTCCGCGTTCACCACGCTCGAGCGCTGGCTGGGCCGCTCGCGCACGACCGCGGCCACGGTCGAGCAGCTCGTCCTGCGCTATCTGGCGGTCTTCGGGCCGGCGACGCACCTCGACGCGCAGACGTGGTCGGGGCTGCAGGGTCTGCGGGCGGTGTTCGAGGGACTGCGCCCTCGCCTGCGGACATTCGTGGCCGACGACGGACGCGAGCTGTTCGACGTCCCCGGCGGCGCGTTCCGCGACCCCGACACGTCGGCGCCGGTCCGCTTCCTCCCCGAGTACGACAACGCGCTGATCGGGTTCGCCGAGCGCGGCCGCGTGCTCGCAGACGGCGTGCCGCAGTGGACGGCCGCCGGGTGGGCCCCGGTGCTCGTCGACGGGGTCGGCGCCGCGCCCTGGCGGCTGTTCGAGGAGCGGCCGGGCGCCACGATGCGGATCGAGACGTTCGGCCGCCTCCCGGCGTCGGCGGAGGACGACGTGCTCGCTGAGGGCGCGCGCCTCGCGCGCTTCCTGCTCGACGGTCGCGAGGCCGAGACCCGTCTCGGGGCCTACCCGGCGTGAGGACGCTCGGTGTCGACGAGCGACGCGCGCGGCTCGTCCGGCGACATCGCCTCGCGGTGAGGAAGGCGAGCACCGTCGAGGACGCGGCGGGCGCCGTCGTCGGCCTGCATTCGAGCGACCCGGTGACCGTCGTCCTGTCGGCCCGCGCCCGAACGTCGAGGTTCACCGCGGATCGGCTGGAGGACGCGCTGTACGAGCGGCGATCGCTCGTCCGGATCTCCGGGATGCGCCGCACACTGTTCGTCGTCACGCGAGAGATGGCCGCCGTGATCGACGCGGCGTGCACGAAGGCGCTCGCAGCCGCCGAACGCCGGCGGCTCGTCGGGATGCTCGAGGGCCAGGGGGTCGTACCCATCGGGCGCGGCTCGCGGTGGCTCCGGCGTGCGATGGACGAGACGCTCGCCGCGCTCGAGGCGCGCGGGACCGCGACGGCACGAGAGCTCACCAGCGACGTGCCGGCGCTCGGGGTGAAGCTCGCGTTCGGCGAGGGCACGAGGTGGTCGGCCGAGGTCGGCGTCTCGACGCGCGTGCTCTTCCTCTTGGCGACCGAGGCACGGATCGTGCGCGCGCGGCCGCTCGGCACCTGGATCTCCGGTCAGTATCGATGGGCGCCGCTCGAGGCGTGGCTCGGCGGCCCGCTCCCGGTGCTCGACCGCGACGAGGCGAGCCGGCGGTTGCTGCGCGCGTACCTCGAGGCGTTCGGGCCCGCCACGACGACCGACATCCGGTGGTGGACCGGTTGGACGGCCACGCGGACGGCAGAGACGCTCGACGCGGCCGACGTCACCCGGGTCGCGCTCGACGATGGGGTCGGCTACGTGCTCGCAGACGACGACGGCCGCGGGGCGGTGCCGCGCACGTCGGTCGCGTTCCTGCCCGGGCTCGATCCCACGGTGATGGGATGGAAGGAGCGCGCGTGGTATCTCGGCGAGCACGGGCCGAGGCTGTTCGACCGCGCCGGCAACGCCGGACCGACGATCTGGGCCGGCGGGCGGATCGTCGGCGGCTGGGCGCAGACGCGCGACGGGGCGATCGAGATCGAGATCCTCGAGCGCATCGAGCGATCGGTCCGCGACGCGATCGAGACGGAACGCGAGCGGCTGCGGACGTGGCTCGGCGATGTGCGCGTCACGCCCCGGTTCCGCTCGCCGCTGGAGCGCGAGCTCACGTCGCGGTGATGCGGTGCGCGGACGTCGAGGGCATGCGACATCACGGCTCTGCGCGGGTGTGTCAGGGCCGACGTGACTCAGTCGGGCGGGCCGCCGCCGTTCCCGTTGCCGCCGCCGTTGTCCGCGGCGCCGTCGTTCCCGTTGCCGTTCCCCGTGCCGCCGGGATCGGCCGTTTCCGGCGGGCCCGTCGTTCCGGTCGGGCCCGGGTCCTCAGGCGACTGCGCGGGAGCGCCCGGGTTCGACCCATCAGGGCTGGCTTGGTCGGGCTGACCAGGGGACTCGTCCGGCTGGCCATGGGACTCGTCCTGGCCGTTCGCCTCGGTCGCGGCCGCACCATCGGAGCCGGGAGCGTCGGGGCGTCCGTGCTCGCCGTCGTTTCCGTGCCGCTCGTCCGGCTTGCCGTGCGGTTCGTTCGACCTGCCGTGCGGCTCATCGGACCTGCCGTGCGGTTCGTCCGACCGTCCATGAGGTTCGACCGACTTGCCGTTCGTCCGCGCGACGCTCGCGATCTCCTGACCCTTCTCGCGACCCTTCGCGTCGGTCGTTCGGGCGGTCTCCGAGACCTCGGACCCGTGGTTCGCGGGATCGGGAACCGTGATGCCGACGCTGCCGAGGACTCTCGCGGCCGCGTGCTGGATCGGATCCGGCAGGACGCCGGCTGCCGCGAGGCCTGACGTGCCGACGAGCGTCCCGGCGAACGCGACCGCGGTCACCTTGATCCGGAAGAGGCGGCGGACGCGGCGAGCCCGTTCGACCAGCGGCGACGCCGTCCGGTGACGCTCGCTGAGGACCATCAATGCAGCGAGGACCGCGGCCTCGGTGCCCGCGACCTCCTCGGGGCCGGGCGGGCGTCGAGCGGCGATCACGAGACGGGCGACGCCCTCGTACCCCGTCGGCGCTTCGTCGGGCGCGACGAGGCCTTGCAGCATCCGCTGGCTGGCCGCGCCGTCGAGCGGCGGCGGGAGACGATCCGCGACATCGTCGAGCATCGTCACGTCGTCACTGAGCGGTCGCGCGCGGTCGAGAGCGCGAGCTCCCGGAGCGCGTCGCTCTCGAGCGCACGGACCGCGCGAGCCGACGTGCCGATGGTGCGAGAGACCTCGTCGATCGTCAGCCCCCCGAGGATCCGCAGGAGGATCACCTCGGCCTGCTCGGTCGGGAGGGTGAGGATGCGCTCGAGCGCCGCGTCCGTGTCGAGCGCCGACAGCGCGGGGTCGAGGTCGGCGGCGGGCGCCGGCATCGGCGTTCGGATCGACGGCATCGCCGCGACCGCCTCGACGTCCACCTGATCGCCGGCCCCGGACGCTCGCATCTCGTTCAGACGCGTGCGAGCGATCGAGAACGCGAGGGCGCGGAGATCGCCGACCCCGCCGCGGAACCGATCGAGCGCGCGGACGAGATCGAGCCACGTATCGGACGCGACGTCGTCGGCGAGATGGGGCGCGAGGCTCTTGAGGTACCGACGGATCCGGGGGTGAAGGTCGCGGAACACCTCGGCGAGCGCCCACCCCTCGCCCGCCCGTGCGGCGGCGAGGACCCGATCGAAGGGCTCGAGATCCATGCCCCTCTATCGGCCTGCGTCGCGCCCCACTTGACCGACACCGTCGGTGATCATCGTGCCCGGTCTCGTGCGTGCGCTCGCGCGGGGGCAGGGCCGCGCCTAGCATCGTCCGATGCGCGCGTGCCCGGCCTGCGGCGAGGAGAACTCCGACCGCGCGAAGTTCTGCCAGAACTGCGCGGCGCCGCTCGGCGCCGACGAGGCTCGCGCCGGCGAGATCCGCAAGGTCGTGACCGTCGTCTTCGCCGATGTCATCGGGTCCACCGCGCTCGGCGAGCGGCTCGACCCCGAGGCGCTCCGTCGGGTGATGACGCGGTACTTCGACCGGATGGCCGAGGTGATCCGCTCCCACGGCGGGACCGTGGAGAAGTTCATCGGCGACGCGGTGATGGCGGTGTTCGGCATCCCCCGGCTCCACGAGGACGATCCGATCCGAGCGGTGCGCGCCGCGGGCGGGATGCTGGCGGCGCTCGGAGACCTGAACGCGGAGCTCGAGCGCGATCACGGTGTCGGGATCACGATCCGGATCGGCGTGAACACCGGCGAGGTCGTCGCCGGCGACCCCACGGGGGGGCAACGCCTGGTCACCGGTGACACGGTCAACATCGCCGCGCGCCTGGAACAGGCGGCCACGCCCGGTGATGTCCTCCTCGGCGAGCCGACGTTCCGCCTCGTGAAGGACGCGGTCGACGTCGAGGCGGTCGAGCCGCTCGAGCTGAAGGGCAAGAGCGAGCCGATCCCGGCGTACCGGCTGCTCGACGTCCGCGCCGACGTCGCCGGCCACAAGCGACATCTCGACTCGCCCCTCGTGGGAAGGCACAAGGAGCTCGAGCTGCTCGCCCAGGCGCTCGATCGCGCCGTGACCGAGCGGACCTCCCACCTGTTCACGTTGCTCGGTCCGGCGGGGGTGGGGAAGTCCCGCCTCGTCCGCGAGTTCCTCGACGGCGCGGACGACCGAGCGACGGTCCTGCGGGGGCGGTGCCTGTCCTACGGCGAGGGCATCACGTTCTATCCGCTCGGCGAGGTCGTCCACGCGGCAGCGGGGATCGACGATGCCGACTCGCCACCCGAAGCGTCCCGGAAGCTCGGTGTGCTGCTCGCGGACGCACCCGACGGCGAACGCGTCTCGTCGCTCATCGGCGGGTTGTTCGGATGGAGCGAGCCCGGATCGCCACAGGACGGCTTCTGGGCGGTGCGCAAGCTGTTCGAGCACCTCGCGCGCGAGCGACCGGTGGTGGTCGTGTTCGACGACATCCACTGGGCGGAGCCGACGTTGCTCGACCTGATCGACCACCTCGCGGACTGGACCCGGGACGCGGCCGTGCTGGTGCTCTGCATGGCGCGGCCCGAGCTGCTCGAGATCCGGAGCGGCTGGAGCGGCGGCAAGATGAACGCGACGTCGATCCTGCTCGAGCCCCTCCCGAACGACGCGGCATCGGACCTGCTCGACAACCTGCTGGGGCGGGCAGAGATCCCGGCAACCGCGCGCGTCCGGATCCTCGAAGCCGCCGATGGCAACCCACTGTTCGTCGAGGAGATGCTCGGGATGCTGATCGACGACGGGCTGCTGCGGCTCGAGGACGCGACGTGGCGCGCCGTCGAGGATCTCGCCGACGTCACGATCCCACCGACGATCCAACTCCTGCTCGCCGCGCGGCTCGATCGGCTGGACGCGGAAGAGCGAGCGGTCATCGAGCGCGGGGCGGTGGAAGGGAAGGTCTTCCACACGGGGGCCGTCACGATGCTCGTCCCGGAGCACATCCGGAGGAACGTCCCGTCCCGCCTCCTCGCGCTCGCCCGCAAGGAGCTGATCCGTCCCGACCGCGCGGACTTCGCCGGCGAGGAGGCGTTCCGGTTCCGTCACCTTCTGATCCGCGACGCGGCATACCAGGCGATGCCGAAGGAGCAACGCGCGGAGCTCCACGAGGCGTTCGCTCGATGGCTCGAGGGGGCGGCGGGCGACCGCGCCTCGGAGTACGGAGAGATCGTCGCGTACCACGAGGAGCAGGCGTACCGGTATCGCGTCGAGCTCGGTCCACCCGACGAACGGACGCTCGAGCTCGGCGACCGCGCCGCTGAGCACCTCTCGATCAGCGCCGAGAAGGCGTGGGAGCGAGGCGACTTCACGGGGGCGAAGGCCATGTTCGAGCGATCGGCGACGATCGCGCGAGGCGGAGCGCGAGCGCGCGCCCTGTGGAAGGTCGCCCGTGTCGCCGAGCGCGCCGGCGACTTCGCCAGGATCGCGCAGGTCGCCGTCGAGGCCATCGCCGAGGCGCGCGCATCAGGCGACCGTGCGACCGAGCTCCTGGCCGAGATCGAACTCGCCGAGTCACGCTCGCACACCGACGTTCGCAGTCACTACGAAGACGTGACCACGGTTGCGCAGCGCGCGCTCGAGGAGCTCGAAGCGATGGGCGACCGTGCCGGCGCGAACGTCGCGCGCGAGACGCTCGCTCGGTTCGCCTTCTTCGCCGGGAGGGCGCAGGCGTCCCTCGAGATGACGCTCCAGGTGTTCGGCGACCCCTTCGTCGCGATCCCCGACCGAGAGCGGCTCGTGATCGAGATCACGGCATCCGCGTACTTCGGCCCCGCCCCGGCGGAGGAGGTTCTGGAGATTCTCGAACGGTGCGCCGCGTCGATGCCCGACACACCGCTCGCTCGCGCCCGGTACCACCAGGTGCGAACGGCGCCGCTCGCGATGCTCGATCGGGCCGACGAGGCCCACGAAGCGGCGCGGATGGCCGATGCGATCTGGACCGAGCTCGGCGACGACCG
>DASPIF010000247.1:0-4799 GCA_035629255.1 Actinomycetota bacterium
GCGGGTCCTCGCCGGGGTCGATCACGCCGCGCAGGAACGGGTTGTCCGAGGCTCGGACCTCGATCCGCACGACGTCGTCACCGGTCGGACGCTCGTTGTAGGCGATCGTGCCGGGGAACGCGTCTTCGATCACGTGACGCAAGGCCCAGTCCGTCGTGAACAGGCTGCCGCCGCTCGCGACGAAGTCCCGGATCCGCAGCACGTCGCGCCGGTCGAGTTGGCCCGGGCAGTTGACGACGAGCAGCTGCTCCGGCCGGAGATCGACGGCACCGAACTGCTGGGGTGCCACGGCCGTATGCGGCATCTCGAGCGCGCCGAGCACCTGCTCCACGTGGTCGTAGATGCCGTGCACCACGACGACGTCGGAGGCCTGAACGGCTGCGAGCGCGGCGGCATCGAGCGGCGCCTCACGGGTCATCCGCTCCTTGGTGATCCTCGCGCCCTCCGAGTACGAGCGGGCGCGCCGCCGTGTGTCCTGCTGGTTCGTCATGGACAACTCCTCCTTGGTGTCTTCCGAGGCATATACATATACCATAGATTTTATGTCTCAGGCCTAAGACCATCACTGTCGACATAGGTCATGGTAGGTTGCGCCTATGACACGCCGATCGCGGAGCCCCCGGCCGAGCACGCTGGGGAGCGAAGATCCGGCCTTCTACGAGGCGCTCGGACGAGCGATCAAGGTCATCCGGACCGAGCAGGGCCTCAGCCGGAAGGAGCTGGCAGCCCGGGCGGGCGTCTCGTACCCCTACGTCGCGGACATCGAGACGGGTCGCGGGCGTCCGTCCTCGAGCGCGCTCCTCGCGATCGCCGAGGCGCTGGCGCTCTCGCCCTCAGAGCTCCTCGCTCGAGCGGAGTCGTTCGTCGGACGGATGCGCTCGCCGGAGGATCCCGCCGCGCCGGCATCCGGACCTGCATCAGAGCGCTCGTGGTTCCGCGATACGCCGGCTTCAGCCGCCCCGATGTTCGCCGATGAGGCGCGGCTGTCCGAACGAGATCAGCTGCATCGCATGATCGACGCTCTCCCGGACCGGGATCTCCCCTTGGTCCTCGACCTCGCGCGTCGGCTGCTCGGCGGGCGTTGAGTCAGTCGTCCGTGCGTCGACGCGAGGGTCTCTGACCGATCCCGCCGGTCTGCCGTGAAACCTCAGCAGCAGCGACAACTGCTGCACGAACGGACGGAGGCCCCCGCGTCAGGCGTCACCCCCGACGTCGGGCGGCGGGAGTGTCGTCACCGACGCGGCGCCGCGTGGGACCGAACGCGCGTTCGTGTCAGTGGCGCGGCCGATGATGGCCTCCGAACTTCCCCGCAGGAGGCCCCTTTGACCTTCCCCGACCCAACCGCTGCCACCTGCCGCGCGCCCGCGTGTGCTCGCCCGAACGCCGCTGGCTCCGGCCGCTGCCGCGAGCATCTCGCGGAGCTGCTGCGCGAGCGCGGTGAGCACGTCCCCTTCGCCAATCCCGTCCTCGCCGCCCTGGCGCCGGTCGTGATCTTCGCCCTGACGGCGACCAAGGTGGATCGGTACCGAGATCCCCGAGCGCCGTCGGCCGTACTCGACCTGTGGGTCCTCGCAGACGAGGCGAGCGACTGGCAGTTCGGCCAGGCGGCGCTCGACATCCTCGGAGCGCAGTTGACGGACATCTTCGGCGCGACCCGACTCGAGGCGCCGACCGCAGATCCGCCGGACGTGTTCCTCCGGCTGCGTGTCGGCGTCCCGGAGTCGAACGTGGGACGGATCCAACTGGCCTTGTCGGCCGCCCTGATCATCATCATGGATGAGTTCATCGGAGCCGGTCGGTACCAAGGCGCCGTCGACGTCAGCGAGGAGGACCCGCGATGACGCGATCGCACGATGGCTCGGTCGGCGCGGGCGATGCTTTTGCGCGTGTGGCGACGTGGATCCGCGATGCCGATGCCGTCTCGGTCCTGACGGGCGCCGGCATCAGCACAAGCTCCGGCATCCCCGACTACCGCGGGCCGAACGGCGTGTGGACGACGAACCCCGCGGCGATGCGCCTCGTCGACATCGACACGTACCTCGCCGATCCGGACGTCCGCGTCGAGGCGTGGCAGGAACGGCTGCATCACCCGGCGTGGAACGCGACCCCGAGCGCCGGTCACCGGGCGCTCGTCGACCTCGAGCGCGCGGGCAAGCTCTTCGCGCTCGTGACGCAGAACATCGACGGTCTGCACCAGGCAGCCGGCTCGGACCCCGACCTGACGTTCGAGCTCCACGGCACGATCCACCGCGCGAGATGCCTGCGGTGCGGACGCGAGACGCCGATGCAGGAACAGCTCGACCGCGTCCGCGCGGGCGAGCCCGACCCGCCGTGCCGGGCGTGCGGCGGCATCCAGCGATCGGCGACGATCGCGTTCGGTCAGCAGCTCGACCTGCAGGTCCTGCGGCACGCGATGGGAGCGGCGAACCACGCGGACGTGTTCCTGGCCATCGGCACCTCGCTCATGGTCGAGCCCGCCGCGCACCTGTGCAGCGTCGCGCTCGACGCCGGCGCGCGCCTCGTCGTCGTCAACGCGCAACCCACGCCGTTCGACGACCGGGCGGACGCGGTCCTCCGCGAGCCGATCGACGAGGCGCTCCCCCGGCTCGTGGCCGAGGCGACCTCGACGTGATCCGCGTCCTCATGTACCTGATCGGGTTCGCGGTGTCGTTGTACATGCTCGCGATGACGCTCTCCGTCCTGTGGGGGCTGATCCGCTTCGTGATCGCCGCGCCGGGCGCGATCCGAGCCGACCTCGAGGAGCGACGTCGTCATCGACCGACCCCCGAGACCGGATCGCCGCGGCAGGTACCGAACGAGGCGCCGACGTCGCGACGTGCGCTCCCACCCGCACGGCCCTCGCTCCCACCCTCGACCGATGTCGGACCCGACGGGTAACATCCGCCGTGCATCGAGAGCGACCCGGAGCGACCGGGTCCGGCAACCTGGGACGGACAACCCAAGGTGCCTACTCGCGGAGCGCGAGGATGCGGCCCTCCGGGGCAACCAAGTGTCCGACGACGTCGGATCGCTCATCGGCGCTCCATGCGTACGCCCAGGGTCGTCCTCCCGGAGGGAGGCGACATGTTCAAGAGGAAGCGGTCGAGCCGACCCGTCGCCGAGATGGGTCCGGACGACCGGGCAAGGATGGCCGAGTACGCGCGGCTCCAACGCAAGTACCGGCTCGAGGCCCTCCAGCGGTCGATCCCGAACTTCCGGATCTGCACGACGTGCAGGGAGCTGTTCGAGGCGCGAACGCCGGGTCCCGGCGACGTCCCGCAGCGGTGCGGGTGCCACCCCGAGCGCTCGCGCGGCTGGTCGGGTGACCTCCCGGAACGCGCACGGTTGTGCGAGTGCTGCCGGCTCGAGCTGCTGCCGAGCGGCTCGCGCTGGAGCGTGTGGTTCTGCCAGGGATGCCTCGAGCACGTGCGCGAGCTGAACGCGCGGCTCGGACGGTACGCGATCCCGATCGGCCGGCACTCCCTCATGGCCGGTATCGGCGTGCCGGGCGAGGTGCTCCTCGCGGCGAACCCCGAGGAGTTCTCTGCGATCGTCGAGACGCTGCGGGTCAGCACGCTCGGCTGGATCGACGCGATGGACCACCTGCACGCCTTCGCTTACGACCGGATCGCGCACCTCACTCGACGTGCGGAGCTCGACCATCTCGATGCCATCCCGCTCGACATGTTCTTCGAGCGTCTCGGCGTCATCGAGGAAGAGGAGCTCGGCAAGACCGGAGCGTTCCGCGCGCTCGCGCGATGGTTCGCGGAGGCACCCCCGCCGGCACGCCGAGACGGGCAGGAGGACACCGATGAGGACTGACCCGCACCTCGACCTCGAGGCACGGCCGGAGACGTACTGGCCGGACGAGCCGTCGCTCGAGCAGCGCGTCGGACGGATCCGGGGGTTGTACCGCAGGCGCCGGGCGCTGGACATGCTCGAAGCGGGCACGCTCGACGCCGACGATCCGATCCTGACGCCGGCGCTCCGGGACGACGTCCGCGAGGCGGCGAGCGCGACGCACCCGCTGTTGATGGGTGGCGAGTACCTGCCCGACGTCGAGGAGGAGACCGACGAGGTCGAGATCGCCCGGATCGAATTGCTCTCGACGACCGGCGACACGTACAGCATCCGCGCGCGGAAAGCGGAGGGCGCGATCGCCTACCGGATGGTCGACGAGTACAGCAACGGCTTCGACCTCGGTACGTCCGCCGAACCGCTCGCGCTCGGGGAGCTGATCGCGAGGCTCGAAGGGGTCGACATCGGCTACGCCGAGCTCGGTGTCCTGCCGACGATCCCGGAGTGCTTCCTCGAGGAGAACCTCCGGAACGAGGTGACCGTCGAGGAGCTCCGCCACTTCGTGACCGTGACGTCGCCGTTCTACCGCGAGCTCGAGCCCTACTATCGCGGGCGCTCGGTTCCTCGACGCGTGGCCGGCTGAAGGCGAGTAGGTTCCGCAGTCTGTGGCTCATCGCGCGACCCGGATCGTCCGAACGGCCCGCGGTCGCCGAGAGATGTCGCTCGAGCGCGTGCTCCGAGGAGCGTATGCGGTACGAACGAGGCAAGCCGATGTTAGGAGACCATCGATGACCGACGCCACATCGGAACCGTTCGCCGGCCGCGAGTCGTGGCTGAACGGCTGGATCGACGTCCTCCGCGCGCACAACGGCGACGAGGCCGGCTCGGCGGCTACCGCGATACTGTCCGGCGCGATCGATCTCGGCCTCGCGGTGAAGAAGCAATCGCAGGAAGACCGAGGCTTGAGCATCGCGATCGTCGTCCCCGGCCTCGCGTACTGG
>DASPIF010000248.1:0-14911 GCA_035629255.1 Actinomycetota bacterium
CGCTCGGGTGAACCCGAGCTCGCCGTCGAACTCCTGGAGCTTCTCGATGTGCATCCACCGGTGGCGGGTCGAGACCCGCTTCAGCAGCTCGTGAACGGCGTCGTCGGAGAGGTCGCCCGGGTCCTCGCGGATGATGAACCGGCACGCGTAGTGATCGACCATGTCGGCCGACGCTCCGGTCGACGGGAACACCTGGCGGCCTCGGTTCGAGACAGACCTGAGCTCGAGGTTCGTGCCGTCGGTGAGCTCGCGGAGGCTCTGACCGAGCGTCTCGGGGTCGAGCGGCGACTCGACGAACAGGTCGAGGCCGACGACGGCGCGCTTCGTCGCCTCGACGAGGTCCGGGCGCGCGCTGACGTTCGGCAGGACCATCGGCTGGTACTCGCGGACCTGCCAGCGCTCCGATCGTTGCCCGAGGTTCGCGATGATCGCGTCGGTGTACGACGAGGTCGGCGTGCCCTTGTCGTAACCGACGACGTCGCCGGTGAGCGTCCCCTGCTCGAGCGTCACGAGGATCGCATGCTCGATGTTCGCGGCCGCCTCGAACTCGCCGAGGTAGCGGAGCATCAGGACGGCGGCGCCGATCACCGCGGTCGGGTTGATCACGTCGTTGCCCGCGTACTTCGGCGCGCTGCCGTGCACGGCTTCGAAGATCGCGACGTCCGATCCGATGTTCGCGCTCGGGGCGTACCCGAGACCACCGACGAGCGCGCTCGTGAGGTCGCTCAGGATGTCGCCGTTCATGTTCGTCGTGACGAGCACGTCGAACTGCTCTGGACGCTTCACGAGCTGGTGCGCCGCGTTGTCGACGATCACGTGCCACGACTCGATGTCGGGGTACTCGGGCGCGATCTCCTCGAACGTGCGCTTCATCAGGCCCTCGGAGAACTTCATGATGTTGGCCTTCGTCGCGCACGCGACGCTCGTGCGGCCCTCAGACCGGGCGAGCTCGAAGGCGAACCGCACGATCTTCTCGCACCCCTTGCGGCTGATCAGCTTGAGCGTCTGGGCGACGCCGGGCGTCTGCATGTGCTCGATCCCGGCGTAGAGGTCCTCGACGTTCTCGCGGACCACGACGAGGTCGATGCCTCGGCCGCTGTACGGGGTGGTCACCCCGGGGAGCTCGCGCACCGGCCGGACGTTCGCGTACGTCTCGAACAGCTTGCGGAGCGTGACGTTGGCGCTCTTCTCGCCGAACCCGACGGGCGTCTCGAGGGGGCCCTTGAGCACGATCCGCGTGCGGTCGATCGACTCGATCGTCTCGGGCGGCACCCCCGACGGAAGGCCGCGCTTGAAGATCTCGGCGCCCGCCTCGCGCTCCTCCCACTCGACGCTCGCGCCGGCGGCCTCGACGATCCGCTGCGCGGCGCGTACGCATTCGGGGCCGATCCCGTCGCCGGGGATCAGCGTGACGAGCGTCTTACCGTTCGGGCCGGTCGCGGGCATCTCGGGATCTCCTCGTTGTTCTCGATGGGTCGGACGGACCGGTCATCCTCTCACCGACGCCGGGCGGCGGAGGCTCGGCGGCTCGCTGGTAGCGTCGGCGGATGCGCCCTGACGGCCATCGAACGACGTCGTTGCTCGCCCTGACGACGATCGCGCTGGCGCTCGCGGCCGCGTGCACGTCGTCACCCGCCGACGTCGCACGGGAGACCGCCGGAGGGCCGACCGCCGAGGCCTCCGATGCGACGGCACCGACGGGGGCGACCGTCGATCTCGAGATCCCGCGGAAGCTCAAGGGCTTCCGCAACATCGAGCACGTCGTCTTCATCGTCCAGGAGAACCGGTCGTTCGATCACTACTTCGGCACGTTCCCCGGCGCCGACGGGATCCCCATGCGCGGCGGCGAGCCGACGGTGTGCAACCCCGATCCCGTCCTCGGCGAGTGCGTGCCGCCGTACCACGACGAGACGCTCGTCGATCACGGGGGACCGCACGGGCATTACCACTCTCAGGTCGCGGTCAACGACGGTGCGATGGACGGGTTCATCGACGTCCTCGTCGCGGGACCCAGCGACTGCGCGGACGACCGGTTGCTCGCCGCGTGCGACGGGATGCTCGGGCCGCAGGGACAGCCCGACGTGATGGGCTACCACACCGACCGCGAGATCCCGAACTACTGGCGGTACGCGGAGGAGTTCGTCCTGCAGGACCGGATGTTCGCGCCCGCGGACTCGTGGACGCTGCCCTCGCACCTGTTCCTCGTCTCGGCGTGGGCGGCGTCGTGCTCGGACCCGCACGACCCGATGAGCTGCGAGTCGGATCTCGAGCTCGAGGGCGTGACCGACCTGCAGCGGCGCGGCGAGCACCCGCCGATCTACGCGTGGACCGACATCACGTACCTGCTCACCGAGGCGGACGTCTCGTGGGCGTACTACGTCGGCGACGACACGTGCCTGAACCCCGACCAGTTCTGCAACAAGATCCGAGACGAGGGGACGCCCCCGGCTCAGAACCCGCTCCCGTCGTTCACCACGGTGCACGAGCAGGGCACGTTCGACCGGATCCAGACGCACGGTGACTTCTACGACGCGGTCGAGGCCGGCACGCTGCCGACGGTCACGTGGATGATGCCGAGCGGCCTGGACAGCGAGCACCCCGGCAACGGCGCGCCGGTGACGAAGGGCCAGCGGCACGTCACCGAGGTGATCAACGCGATCGCGCGTTCGCCGCTGTGGTACCGCACGGCGATCTTCCTCACGTGGGACGACTGGGGCGGCTTCTACGACCACGTCGAGCCGCCGCGCGTCGACGAGAACGGGTACGGGATCCGAGTGCCCGCCATGATGATCAGCGCCTGGGCCAAGGGCGGGACGATCGACTCGCAGACGCTGTCGTTCGACGCCTACCTCAAGCTGATCGAGGACCTGTACCTGGACGGCTCGCGCCTCGATCCCGAGACGATGTCGAGGCCGGACTCGCGCCCGACGGTCCGGGAGGACGTCCGTATCCTCGGGGACCTGCGGGAGGAGTTCGACTTCGAGCAGGACCCGATCCCGCCGCTGATCCTCGACCCGACGCCCGAGACGGAGGCTACGCGACGATGAAGCGGTTCGTGCTCGCGACGGGCCTCGTCCTTCTCTTGATCGCCGCGTCGTGCAGCGACGATCCGACGACCCCGGAGGCTCCGGGAGATCCGAGCGGCACCACGTCACCGAGCGGGAACCCGTTCCCCGACGTCGGCGAACCGGCCGAGCCACTGACGAAGCTCGAGAACGCGCAGGAGCATCTCGAGCACCTGATCTTCATCGTGCAGGAGAACAGGTCGTTCGATCACTACTTCGGCACGTTCCCCGGTGCGAACGGGATCCCGATGCGGAACGGTCGCCCGACCGTCTGCGCGCCCGACCCGGTCCTCGAACGGTGCGTGCGCCCGTACCGCGCGCGGAGCCAGCTGTTCGAGGGCGGGCCGCACGCGCAGCGTCACTCGGTGATCGACGTGAACGGCGGGCGGATGGACGGCTTCGTCCGGGCGGCGGTGGAAGGTGGTGTGTACTGCGCCGATCACCGCGACGATCCGCGGTGCGAGCGGTACCTCGGCCCGCAGGGCCAGCCGGACGTGATGAGCTACGTCACGGCCAAGGAGATCCCGAACTACTGGGCGTACGCGCGGCGGTTCGTCCTGCAGGACCGGATGTTCGCGCCGACGGACTCGTGGACGTTGCCCGCGCACCTTTTCCTCGTCTCCGCATGGGCCGCGCACTGCACCGACGCGCGCGACCCGATGAGCTGCACGTCGGACCTCGAGCTCAAGGAGGAGCACGAGGCGATGAAGCGAGCCGAGCGCGCGCCGCTCTACGCGTGGACGGACATCACGTACCTGCTCCACGAGCAAGACGTCTCGTGGGCGTACTTCGTCGGGAACGACACGTGCGCGTTCGAGTGTCAGCGCGTGAAGAACAGCGAGCACACCGTCTCGCAGCAGAACCCGCTGCCGTGGTTCACGACGGTCCGCGAGAACCGTCAGCTCGACAACATCATGACCCACGGCGAGTACTTCCGGGCCGCCGCGGACGGAACGCTGCCGACCGTCACGTGGGTGATGCCGTACTCCGGCGTCGGAGAGCACCCGCAGTCGGGCGAGCCGATCTGGAAGGGGCAGAAGCACGTGACGCAGGTCGTGAACGCGGCGATGGAGGGTCCGGACTGGGAGTCGACCGCGATCTTCCTCACGTGGGACGACTGGGGCGGCTTCTACGACCACGTCGAGCCGCCGAGGGTCGACCTCAACGGGTTCGGGATCCGCGTGCCGGGCCTCGTGATCAGCCCGTGGGTCCGGGCCGGGACGATCGACTCGCAGACGCTGACGTTCGACGCCTACCTCAAGCTGATCGAGGACCTCTACCTCGGCGGACAGCGCCTCGACCCCGAGACGATGAGTCGTCCGGATTCGCGGCCGACGGTCCGCGAGGACCTGCGGATCCTCGGCAACCTGCTCCGGGTCTTCGACTTCACGCAGGAGCCGCTGCCGCCGCTGCTCCTCGACCCGCGTCCGTAAGCGTCCGCCAGACGTCGGCGCACGCGCGCCAGGCACGGAAGCGACGCAGCGGGTCCGACGCCTAGAATCCGAGCAGGGAGCGGGCGCCGGCGCCCGCTGAGGAGGCGGCGCGCATGACAGCGGAGCGCGGGTCGTTGGTCGACGAGCGCACGCTGACACGCTTCGCCGACTCCGGCATCGTGCTGCCGACGTTCGAACAGCTCGCCGATCCCACGAGGATCCCGTCCGACGTGCGCGAGCGGCTCGCCGACATCGACCCCGACGACGCCCATCCGCTGAACCTGTTCCGGGTCCACTGGTACAACGCGGCCGATCGCCGCGGCTCGGTCGACGTCCCCGAGCACGTCGTCCTCCCGTCGTCGCTCACCGGCGTGGATGCGCGGATCGTCATCGCGCTCGGCGACCGCTTCCCGATGATCCACGCGCACAAGGTGCTCGCGGCGTACGCGTGCCTCGCCGCACGCGTCGTGACGGGGGCGTTCGATCCGACCGAGCACCGCGCGATCTGGCCGTCGACCGGCAACTACTGCCGCGGAGGCGTCGCGATCAGCCGGATCATGGGATGCCGCGGCGTCGCCGTCCTGCCCGAAGGCATGAGCCGCGAGCGGTTCGAGTGGCTCGAGCGATGGGTGGCCGAGCCCGGCGACATCATCCGCACCCCGGGCGTCGAGTCCAACGTCAAGGAGATCTACGACGAGTGCAAGCGCCTCGCGCGCGACCCGTCGAACGTGATCCTGAACCAGTTCTCCGAGTACCCGAACCACCTCGTCCACGAGCTCGTGACCGGCCGCGCGCTCGCGCACGTGTTCGAGACGATGCTCGAGCGCGAGCCCTCGCTGCGCCTGACGGCGTTCGTCAGCGCGACCGGATCGGCCGGCACGATCGCCGCGGGCGATCATCTCAAGGACCGGTACGGGACCATGATCGCGGCCGTCGAGGCGCTCGAGTGCCCCACGCTGCTCCGCAACGGGTTCGGCGAGCACAACATCCAGGGGATCGGCGACAAGCACGTCCCGTTGATCCACAACGTGATGAACACGGACCTCGTCGTCGACGTGAGCGACCGCGACACGGATCGGCTGAACGTCCTGTTCAACACCGACGAGGGACGAGACGAGCTCGCCGCCAACGGCGTCGACGACGCGACGATCGCGGCCCTCGACGCCTTCGGGATATCGAGCATCGCGAACGTGCTCGCCGCGATCAAGACCGCGAAGCTCCTGCGGCTCGGCCGCGACGACGTGATCGTCACCGTGGCGACCGACGGCGCCCGGATGTACCGGACGGAGGTCGACAAGGTGCTCGCGCGCGACTTCTCCGGGACGTTCGGCGGCCGGGAGGCCGCCGAGACCTTCGGACGCACCCTCGAGGGCCAGTCGACGGGAGACATGCTCGAGCTGACCGAGGACGACCGTGAGCGCATCTTCAACCTCGGCTACTTCACGTGGGTCGAGCAGCAGGGCGTCTCGATCGAGGACTTCACGGCTCGCCGCGATCAGGCCTTCTGGCGGGGTCTGCGCGAGCGCGTCGCCGGATGGGACGCCGCGATCGCCGAGGTCAACGAGGCCGCGAAGGCGGTCGCCGCGTGAACCGCGCGACCGTCGTCGTCTGCGAGGGTTGCGGTCTCCGCGCGCCCGCCGGCGAGCCGTTCCCGTTCCGGTGCCCGAACGCCGGCACCGACGACGTCGACCACGTGATGGTGCGCGAGCTCGATCCCACGCACGTCGAGTTCCCACGCGGCGACGACACGGCGAATCCGTTCATCCGCTACCGCGAGCTCTTCCACGCCTACCACGTCGGCCGCGAGGCGGGGATCTCGGACGCCGACCACGTGCATCTCGTCGAGCAGCTCGACAAGGCGGTGGCCGCGGTCGACGGGCACGGGTTCGTCGCGACGCCGCTGCTCCACAGCGACATCCTGTCCGAGCGGCTCGGGTGCGACGTCTGGGTCAAGGACGAGACCGGCAACGTGAGCGGCTCGCACAAGGCGCGCCACCTGATGGGGTTGATGGTTCATCTGATGGTGATGGAGCAGGCGGGACTCGCTGCGGACGAGGAGACGAGCGATCTCGCGATCGCGAGCTGCGGCAACGCGGCGCTCGCGGCCGCGGTCGTTGCCCGGGCGGCGGATCGTCGGCTGCGCGTGTTCGTCCCGACATGGGCGGACACGGCGATCGTGGATCGGCTACGCGAGCTCGGCGCCGTGGTCGAGGTCTGCGCGCGCGAGCCGGGCGTCGCGGGCGACCCGACGTACCATGCCCTCCGCCACGCGGTCGCCGACGGTGCGGTCCCGTTCACCTGCCAGGGCCCCGACAACGGGCTGACGATCGAGGGCGGCGAGACCCTCGGCTACGAGCTCGTGGCGCAAGCGATGCACGAGGGGTCGTGGTTCGATCGTCTGGTCGTCCAGGTCGGCGGGGGCGCGCTCGCGTCGTCGCTCGTCCTCGCGTTCGAGGACGCGGCGCTCCTGGAGGTGCCCGAGCGGCTCCCGAGGATCGACACGGTGCAGAGCGCGAACGCGCATCCGCTCGAGCGCGCGTTCATGCGGGTTCGGCAACACGCGGGGCACGAGCTCTCGCCCGAGGGGGTGCTCGACGCGATGAAGTGGGCGCGCACCCATCGGAGCGAGGTCATGCAGCCGTGGCCGACCGCGCCGGCCAGCGTCGCGACCGGCATCCTCGACGACGAGGCGTACGACTGGGCGGCGGTCGTCGCCGGCATGCTGGCGACCGGTGGCGAGCCGATCCTCGCCAGCGAGGACGCCCTGCGCGCCGCGAACGAGCTCGCGCGTGATGCGACCGGCATCGCGGTGGACCACACCGGCTCGGCCGGGCTCGCCGGGTTGATGGAGCTCGCGCGACGCGGCGGCCTCCACCCGCAGGAGCGGGTCGCCGTGCTGTTCACCGGCGCCGACCGGGCCGCGGGGAGGACGGAGGCCGCATGACGTTCGACGAACGGTTCCAAGCAGCGGCGGAGACGAAGCGCGAGGGGGTCACGCGGTTCCTCGCCGACGTGATCGAGCGGCCGAGCCTGTCGCGCGACGAGGACGCCGTCGTCCAGCGGATCGGCGAGGAGATGCAGGCCGTCGGGTTCGACGAAGTGATCGTGGACGGCTTCGGCAGCGCGATCGGCCGCATCGGCAGCGGCCCGAAGCACCTCGTCTTCGACTCGCACATCGACGTCGTCAACACCGGCGATCTCTCGCTCTGGCGGACCGAGCCGTTCACGGCGACGATCGAGAACGGGGTCCTGTACGGACGCGGCGCGTCCGACAACAAGGCCGCGATCGCAACGATGGTGCACGGCGCCGGCCTGATGAAGCAGCTCGACGTCGACCTGTCGGGGTTCACGCTGTGGGTCGTCGGGACCGTGCAGGAGGAGGACTGCGACGGACTCGCGCTCGAGCACCTGCTCACGAACACGATCCCGAACGCCGAGATCGTCGTGCTCGGAGAGGCGACGAACCTGCAGGTCTACCGCGGCCATCGGGGCCGCGCCGAGTTCGCGCTGCACACGAGCGGCCGCGCCGCGCACGCGAGCGCGCCCGAGCGCGGTGAGAACGCGATCTACCGGATGGCGCCGATCGTGTCGCAGATCGAGGATCTGAACGCGCGGCTCGCCGTCGACGACTTCCTCGGCAAGGGGACGGTCGTCGTCTCGAAGATCGAGGCGCTCACGCCGTCGCTGAACGCCGTTCCGGACGGCTGCACGATCTACCTCGACCGGCGCCTCACGATCGGCGAGACCGTCGCGAGCGCCCGCGAGGAGCTCGAGGTGTTGCCGGCGGTCCAGGACGGTCATGCGACGGTCGAGCTCCTGCGGTACGAGGGGAAGGCGTACACGGGGATGACGCTCACGACGGACAAGTACTTCCCGACGTGGGTGACTCCTGCGGATCATCCGGGCGTGGTCGCCGCCGTCGAGACCGGCGAGCGGGCGCTCGGGCGCACGCCGGAGGTCGGCCGCTGGGTGTTCTCGACGAACGGCGTCTCGAGCGCCGGCAAGCTGGGGATCCCGACGATCGGGTTCGGACCCGCGAACGAGGTCTACGCGCACTCGGTCGACGACCAGTGTCCCGTCGACCACCTGCCGCTCGCGGTCGCGTGGTACGCGGCGTTCCCCGAGCGCTACCTCGCCGCCGTGGGTGCCGGCCGATGATCGAGCTCACGCTCAACGGCCGGCCGGTCGCCGTCGAGGCGCGCGACGGCATGACGCTCCTCGACCTGCTGCGCGACGAGCTCGGCGTCACGAGCGTCAAGGACGGGTGCGCGCCCGAGGGTTCGTGCGGCGCGTGCACGGTCCTCGTCAACGGCAAGGCGGTGGTGTCCTGCGCGCAGAAGGCCACGCACGCGAACGGGCGCGACGTCGTCACGCAGGAGGGGCTCTCGCCGCAGGAGCGCGACCGGTGGGCGGACGGCTTCATCGTGAGCGGCGCCTCACAGTGCGGGTTCTGCTCGCCGGGCATCGTGATGAAGGCCGAGGGGCTGCTGGCGAAGAACTCGACGCCGAGCCGCGAGGAGATCGCGAAGGCGCTCGCCGGGAACCTCTGCCGGTGCACGGGCTACCTCAAGATCGTCGACGCCGTGGATCTCGTCGCGAGGTCGCGGTGCGGCGAGGCGATGCCCGAGGTCGACATGACGGGCCGCGTCGGTTCGCGCACGGCGCGGTACGAGGGACGCGAGCTCGCGCTCGGCGACAAGCCGTACATCAACGACCTGACCGCAGCGGGGATGCTCCACGGCGCGATCCGGTTCAGCGATCACCCGCGCGCGCGGGTGGTGGGGATCTCGACCGAGCGCGCCGCCGCGCACCCCGGCGTCGTCCGGGTGCTGCTCGCCGGCGACGTGCCCGGCCAGCGGGTGCAGGGCGCGATCACGAAGGACTGGCCGCAGCTGATCGCTGAGGGCGAGACGACGCGCTACGTCGGCGACGCGCTCGCGATCGTGGTCGCGGAGACCCGGCACGCGGCGCGCGAGGCCGCGCAGCTCGTCGACGTCGACTACGAGGTGCTGCCGCCCGTCACGGACCCATTCGAGGCGCTCGACCCATCGGCGCCGCGCGTCCACGAGGGCGGGAACCTGCTCTCGACCTCGGTCGTGCAGCGCGGCGACGTCGACGCGGCGCTCGCGTCGTCGACGCACGTCCTGACCGAGACGTTCCGGACGCAGTTCATCGAGCACGCGTTCCTCGAGCCCGAGTCGGCGCTCGCCGTGCCGCTCGAGGACGGGACGCTCCACGTGTCCTCGCAGGGGCAGGGCGTGTGGGAGGACCGTCACCAGATCGCGTCGTTCCTCGGCTGGCCCGAGGACCGCGTCCGCGTCACCCAGGTCTCGAACGGCGGTGCGTTCGGCGCGAAGGAGGACCTGAACGTCCAGTGCCACGCGGCGCTCGGCGCGCTCGTCACGGGCCGGCCCGTTCGCATCACGCTCAGCCGCGCGGAGAGCCTCAACTTCCACCCGAAGCGCCACCCGCTGACGATGGAGTACACGGTCGGGTGCGACGACGACGGGCGGCTGACCGGGGTGCGCGCGCGGATCGTCGGGGACACCGGCGCCTACGCGAGCGTCGGCGACAAGGTCCTCGAGCGCGCGGCCGGTCACGCGTGCGGCGCGTACCGGTTCGACGCCGTGGACGTCGAGGCGCGCGCGGTCTACACGAACAACCCGCCCTGCGGCGCGATGCGAGGGTTCGGCGTCAACCAGGTCGTGTTCGCGATCGACGGGATGCTGGACCGACTCGCCGAGCGTGTCGGGATCGATCCCTGGGAGATCCGCTGGCGGAACGCCCTCGACGTCGGCGAGCGGTTCGGCACGGGCCAGATCCTCGGCGAAGGCGTGGGGATCAAGGCGTGCCTCGAAGCCGTCCGTGACGTGTACCGCGACGCGCGCTACGCGGGGATCGGCTGCGGGGTCAAGAACACCGGGATCGGCAACGGGCTCACCGAGCATGGGCGCGCGATCCTGCGACCGGAGGCGGACGGGACGATCACGCTGTTCCATTCGTGGACCGAGATGGGCCAGGGTGTGAACACGGTGCTCGCGCAGATCGCGTGCGAGGAGCTCGGCGTGCCGTACGAGCGGATGCGCGTCGTCGTCGACACGATGCGCGAGCTCGATACGGGCCAGACCACCGCGTCGCGATCGACGGTCCTCGGCGGCCGCGCGATCATCGAGGCGGCGAAGCAGCTCAAGGCCGCGACCAACGGAGGCGGCCTCCAGGCGCTCGCCGGACGAGAGTTCTTCGGCGAGATCACGATCGACTGGACGAACAAGCCCGGCGAGGACGTCGAGGACCCGATCACGCACTTCGCCTTCGGGTGGGCCGTCCAGGTCGTGATCCTCGACGACGAGGGCCGCGTCGCGAAGGTCGTAGCTGCCCACGACGTCGGGCGGGCGATCAACCCGACGCTGCTCGAGGGTCAGATCGAGGGGGCCGCGCACATGGGGCTGGGGTTCGCGCTCACCGAGGACTACGTCGTGGAGGACGGCGTGCCACGGACGACGACGCTGAAGTCGCTCGGGATCATCCCGGCCCCGACGATGCCCGACGTCGAGACCTTGATCGTCGAGGTGCCGCAACCCGAGGGCCCGTACGGCGCGAAGGGCGTCGGCGAGATCGGCCTCGTCCCGACCGCGGCCGCCGTCGCCGGCGCGCTCAACGCGTTCGAGGGCACGTGGCGGACGACGCTGCCGATGCGCGACTCGGTCGCGGCGAAGGCGCTCGTGCCGAGGCTCGCGGCGGCCAGCGCCCGGCGTGAGGCGGCCGCGGCGCAGGCGGCCGCCGAGTGACCCTCGAGATCCGGGGAGGCACGGTCGTCACGTCGCTGGATCCGCCCTCCGTCCTGTCGAGCGCGGACGTGCTGATCGAGGACGGACGGATCGTCTCGGTCGGCGAAGGGGCGAACGCGGGCGACGAGGTGATCGATGCGACCGACGCCCTCGTGATCCCCGGCAACGTCTGCGCGCACCACCACCTGTACTCGGCCCTCGCCCGTGGCATGCCGTACCGCCTCGAGCCGCCGACCACGTTCGTCGAGATCCTCCGGCGCATCTGGTGGCGGCTCGACCGCGCGCTCACCCCCGACGACATCTGGTGGAGCGCGTGCGTGGGCGCGGGCGAGGCGCTCCTGTCGGGCACGACGACCGTCGTGGATCACCATGCGTCACCCAGCACGATCCACGGATCGCTCGAGCAGGTCCTCGCGGGCGTGTCGGCGCCGGGCGCGCGATCGATCCTCGCGTACGAAGTGACGGACCGTGACGGTCTCGACCGCGCGGCCGAAGGGCTGGAGGAGCACCGTCGATTCGCGAAGGATCTGACGGTCACATCCACCCTCATGGTGGGCGCGCACGCGTCCTTCACGCTCTCGGACGAGACGCTCAGGGCCTGCGTCGCGCTCGCGAACGAGCTGGATGTCGGTCTCCACCTCCACGTGGCCGAGGATCTCGCGGACCAGACGGACGCGCTCGCCCGCACCGGACGGCGTGTCGTCGAGCGCCTCGCCGACGCCGGAGCGCTCACGGACCGGACGCTGCTGGCGCACTGCGTCCACGTCGACGACGACGAAGCGGCGACGATCCGGGACGCCGGAGCGTGGGTCGCGCACAACGCGCGTTCGAACATGAGCAACCGCGTCGGCCGTGCCCCGCTGGGCGCGCTCGGCGGGAACGTCGCACTCGGCACGGACGGGATCGATGGCGACGTGTTCGGGGAGTCGAAGGTCGCGTACTGGCGTGCTCACGAGGAAGACGCGTCGGTGCAACCGTCGTGGATCCTCGAACGCGTCGCGACATCGGCTCGCTTCGCCGCCACCGCGTTCGACGAACCGCTGCTCGGACGACTCGAGGCCGGAGCGCCCGCCGACGCCGTCATCCTCGGCTACGACGCTCCCTCGCCGATCAGCGCCGAGAACCTCGCCAGCCACTGGCTCTACGGGATCTCGGCGAGCGATGTGCGGGACGTCGTCGTGGCCGGCGAGGTGGTCGTCCGCGATCGACATCTCCTCCGCATCGACGAGCCTTCGTCGGGCCAGAAGTCCCGTGCGGCAGCGGAGCGGCTGTGGGAGCGGATGGACGCGATCGGCGAGCACCCGTTCGAGCCGATCGGGGCCCGCTGATGGCGGTCGCGTCGGAGGGCCGCGTCGCCCTCTACCTCCAGGACAAGCACCCGCTGCGCGACGGGATCGGGTACGTGCAGCGCGCCGAGGCGGCGGGCTTCGAGGCCGTGTGGCAGGCCGAGTCTCGGCTCGTCCGTGAGGCGACGGTCCCGATGGCGGCGTTCGCGGCCACGACGGACCGCATCAAGGTGGGGTCCGGCGTCGTCAACAACTGGACCCGCAACGTCGGACTGATGGCGGCGACGTTCGTGACGCTCGACGATCTCGCGCCCGGGCGCGTGCTCCTCGGGATCGGCGCGTGGTGGGAGCCGCTCGCGACCAAGGTGGGGGTCAAGCGCGAGCGACCGCTCTCGGCGATGCGCGAGTACGTCGACGTCGTCCGCAGGCTCGTCGCGATGGAGAACGTGACCTTCCACGGCGACTTCGTCGACGTCGAGGACATCCAGATCGACATCGTCCACGGTGACCGCTCGCCGCGCCACATCCCGATCTACATCGGGGCAACGGGGATGAAGATGATGGAGCTGACCGGTGAGATCGCCGACGGCGTCGTCCTCAACTACCTCGTGAGCCCCTCGTACAACGCGACGGCGATGGAGCATCTCGCGGTCGGTGCCGCGAAGGTGGGACGGGACGTCGAGGACCTCGACCGGCCGCAGCTCGTCGTGTGCTCGCTCGACGAGGACCGCGAACTCGCGCTCGATCGCGCGCGCGAGCTCGTGACCCAGTACCTCGGTCAGCAGCCGCACATCGGTCAGGCGAGCGGCGTCGACCAGACGCTCCTCGACGACATCGCGAAGATCCTCTCGTGGCCGGCGACCGAGGAACAGATCCGTGAGGCGATGGTGCTGGTGCCCGACGAGGTCGTCCAGATGGTCACGGCATCGGGCACGCCCGGCGAGTGCCGGGCGAAGGTGCAGGAGTACGTGGACGCCGGCGCCACCTGTCCGATCCTGTATCCACTCGGAGACGACGTCGACGCGATGATCGGCGCATTCGCGGTTGCTCAAGAACCCTCTGGGCCGCCCGACGGCGGTCGATGGGTTGCGGGCTGATGGACGCGTACCTCCCGCGGACGCTCGAAGAGGCGCTCGAGCTGCGCGCCGCGCATCCGGAGGCGACGCCGATCGCGGGCGGGACCGACGTGATGGTCGCGCTCAACTTCGACCTCGCGCGACCGGAGGGCCTGCTCGACGTCTCCCGCGTCCCCGAGCTCGCCGCCTGGCACGAGCGCGACGGCGAGGTCCTCCTCGGCGCCGGCGTGACCTACGCGCGGATCCTGCGCGACCTCCCGCAGGTCCGGGCGCTCGCGGAGGCGTCGCGCAGCGTCGGATCGCCGCAGATCCGCAACCGCGGCACCGTCGGTGGCAACCTCGGGACCGCCTCGCCGGCGGGCGACGCGTTGCCCGTCCTCGCCGTCCACGACGCCGAGATCGGGCTGGTCGCGGCCGGCGGCCGCGAGCGGTGGCTGCCGTGGAGCGAGTTCGTCGTCGGCGTGAAGCGGAACGAGCTCGCGGACGACGAGCTGATCCTCGGCGCCCGGTGGCGGACGCTCGCGGGACCGCAGTCCTTCTCCAAGATCGGCACGCGCAACGCGATGGTGATCTCGGTCGCGGCGCTCTGCTTCGCGATGGACGTGCCGAGCCGGACCGTCCGCGTCGCGCTCGGGTCGGTCGCGCCGACGGTGGTGCGTGCGACCGACGCTGAGACGTACCTCGTCGACGAGCTCGAACGCGCGGGGGCGTGGGACGACCTCGACGCGCCACTCGGGGCCGACGTCGCCGAGGGCTTCGCCGAGCGCGTCACGGCCGCCGCGAGCCCGATCGACGACATCCGGGGGAGCGCCGCGTACCGGAGGCACGCGATCGGGGTCCTCGCGCGGCGCGCGCTCGGCTGGGCCAACGAGCAGCGCGGTCAGGAAGCCAGGGTGTCCTGATGCTGATCCGGATGCGGGTCAACGGGCAGTGGCAGGAGGCCGACGCGTGGGAGGGAACCAGCCTCCTCGCGTTCCTGCGCGACGACCTCCACCTCCCGGGTTCGAAGAACGCGTGCGAGCAAGGGGAGTGCGGCTCGTGCTCGGTGTGGTTCGACGGCGAGCTCGTGTGCGCGTGCCTCGTCGCGGCGGTCCAGGCGCACGAGCGCGAGGTCCGCACCGTCGAGGCGCTCGGTGAGGCCGGGGCGCTGCATCCGGTGCAGCAAGCCTTCGTCGACGCGGGCGCGGTCCAGTGCGGCTTCTGCACGCCCGGTCTCGTCGTCGCCGTCACGGACCTGCTCGAGCACGATCCGTCGCCCGACGA